>JAHJQH010000009.1 GCA_018819375.1 Nanobdellota archaeon | reverse complement strand
TGGAGCAATTGTGATTAATGAGAATGCTGACCCTAACTTGTGTGATGACATTCTTGGGGTTTTGAAGGAAATTGTTCCTGAGCATAATGATTACAAGCACGATAGGATAGACAATAATGCAGCTGCTCATATCAGGGCTGTACTGCTTGGGTCTGGGAAATTTGTTCCTTTTGAAAGAAGAGAGCTGATGCTTGGGAAGTGGCAGAACATATTTTTTGTTGAGCTTGATGGCCCAAGAGAAAGAGAGATTATAATTACTATTTTGGAGAATCAAAAAGCTTAAATATTTTTGAGTATCATAAAGATTAACTCAAATTAACGAGTAACTTGGTTTGTTAATGCTCTGCATTAACTTTTGATTTTTCGGAATTATGCCAAGCTTTGAGTTGGTGTTGAGTTGTTGGTGATGAAAAGTTATTTTTTGAATTATCGTTGGTCTTTTTTGTTAACATCTTGTTATCTTGGTTTTAGACATCTTGTTATCTTGGTTTTAGGATAGTATTATCCTTATCTTATGAGATTTAATTAGTATATACTTGTATGTATAAGTATGTATAAAATCTAGTTAAAGGCAAATGGATTGATTAGCTTTATATAGAAGTTTTTATTCTATTTTCTTGGTGATTAGAAGAGATGATTACAAAAAAAAGAGGTATGGGGGGGCAGGTAGCAACAGAGTATTTGGTAATTGTTGGCATTGCCCTGGCTTTTGTGATTCCCATAACTTATGTTTATTTTAAGTCTTCTGGTGAAGGGACTGATTCAGTTCTCTTAAACAAGGTGGACAGCCTGGCTGATGACTTGAGCATGGCAGTTAACACTGTTTATTCTTATGGAGAAGATAGTGAGACTGTTATCCTCGTAAAGATACCAAACGCAGTCAAGGAGATTAAATTCTATGGCAGGGAAGTCGTGTTTAAGGTTAAGATGTCTAATGACAACATGATTGAGATAGTGAAGGTTGTTGCGGCGAATATGGTTGATTGTTGCTTTAAACCCACGCCAGGAACTCATAAGATAGGAATTAAGAAAATTTATAATGAAGTGTTTGGTGGTGAGTTGATAAATTTTGAGATTGATAATGCGGCTTGTGCAAATGTTTGTGAATAAGAAGATGAAAAGCAGTGAGATGGGAATCGCAGATGTATAAGGGGACCAAGAATGTGTTGGGTAAAAAAGAAAGGGGTAAAAGGGCAGGACAGGTATCAATAGAGTTCATGATTTTCATAGGAATGGCAATAATGATTCTCGCTGTTTTTACAATTATGGTTGTTATGTACATTGACTCCATTTATTTGGAAAGAGAGAAGCTGATTTCTGAAAGATTTGTTGATACTATAAAATATGAGATTGATGTTGCCTCAAGAATGGGTGATGGGTATGTAAGAATAATCAAACTTCCATCTTCTGTTGGCGGATGGAGCTATGACTTGTTTTTTGACAGAAGATACGTGTTCATGAGAGTTGAGTCTGAATCTGAACAAGGAGACATCATCTCTGGTCTTTCTGCTGATATTGAAAATTTTAAAGCTCATAGATGCCCTGTTTTTCACATTGAGTATAATGATGAAGGCGGGAGAGAGATTGTTGTTGAGAAGAATGATGATGAGATTTATGTTTGTGGCCTGGATTGGTATGATGAAAAAGGAAGTTGTGTTGAGTATGAGGTTGATAAGAATAATTGCTGACTAGTTAAGAGAGTTGATTAGTTGAGAGAATTTCTGACTTATTCTACGGTTCCTGAATATTTCAAGATTACTGCGTGTTGGAATGTCCCACCTTCTTTTTTGTAGCTTAAGGAGAGCTTTCCTGAATACTTGTTACCTTTTTTTAATTCTTGAGCGCAGCTGGTAAGAATTATTGTGCTAATTTGGTTTGGATTGGGAGGCTGTTCCCATATGGCGCTGGTGCATGACGAACTGGTTAAAGCTTCTAATTCTTCTGATATTTCTTCTACTTCTCTTTCTGCTGTTATTGATATTTTTCCTGATACCTGCTTGTCTGGGTTTTGTTTTAATGCGACATCACAGGAAAAAGGAGGGTCAACTATGCACGCTGATACTGTTTTTGGGCTGAAGACACCGAGATAAAAAAGAGTGGCAAGAACAATGAGGATTATCATAAGAGCCCAGCCGTAGGTCATCAAGAATTCCATAGCTGATTGTGATTTTCTGTTCATTTGTGAAATAAAAGAAATAAAAGGGATTTTTCCCTTTTTTGTGATATCTTTGTTTATTCTACTGCCCCTGTTGTTTATTCCACTACCCCTGAAAACTGGATTGTTGAATCGTGGGTAATAGTGCTTCCTTCCATGATGTATGTTATCTTTGCTGTTCCTGCGAACTTAGCGTCTTTCTTGATGTTGGCATGTGTAAATGTTGTCGTGATTGCTGCTGGATTACTTCCCAACGCAGTATTAGGCGTCATAGTAATTGATGCAGGAGATGTTAATGTTATCGTGCTCATTGTTGCAGAAGAACCTACTGCACCCGCAACGACAGTAAATGTTCCAGCAGAATCTAATTTCACGTCTGTGCACATTAGTGGTGCAGCAGCAATACACGCGTTGCTTGTCCTTGGCTTAAAAACTCCCAGATAAAATAAAGCACCAAGAGCTATTAAAACAATCAGAATTGCCCAGCCGTAGGTCATAAGATATTCCATGGCTGCTTGTGCTTTCCTCTTTTTTTTCAGATACATTTAATCATCACCTCGTTAGTTTATAATTAAAATAATACTAGTTCCTTATATATAAACTTAACTATTTGCTGGTGGAGTGTGTAGTGGAGTGTGTAGTGGAGTGATGTATGTCATGAAGTTACACACTATTTGCTCTTGTTGTTAATGGATGAGGGGTTTAGAACCATATTTCATTTTTTCCATTATTATCTGCCTAAGGGTTGGTGCCCTTATCCTAAGAGAGTTGAGATAATTTCCTATTCCCCCTGAATCTGGTTCAGTTGAAGAGGTTGAAGCATTGCATATGCTATTTATGGATGAGGGTACTTCTTTTGTGAATTGGTATATTTCTTTTGTGAATTGAAATACAGCAACCAGATGGTTAGAGAGAACAGGGTCTTTTAGCTCCTGATAATCAGAGGTTTGTTGAAATTCTCTTGCTTTTTCTAAAAGTGATGTGGCTCTTTCTAAGTCTGAAAGAAGGCAAGCACCTTTATTTTTTACAGAAGCATTTTTTACAGAAACCTTAGAGTGAGGAATATAATTATTCATCAAGAAGTTGGTTGCTGTTAATATGTGGTCATAGAAATCTTTTGGTGTTTTGATTTGTTCATCTGATGTGGTGATTTCTTTTGATGTGTTGATTTGTTCATCTGATGTGTTGATTTGTTCATCTGATGTGGTGATTTCTTTTGATGTGGTGATTTGGTGCATAGGAAATTATGGACTCCAGACTATTTATAGTTTTGTGTGGTGTGGTGGTAGTTTTCAGGAGGAGAGTGAATGAAAAAAGAGTTATATCCGATCCCTGCTCAAATTAAAAAGGTGACAGCTTTCCTAGGTTCCCGCGCATAAACGCAGTACAGCTAGGAACGGAGGCTTGCTTGACTTCCGAGTTCGAAATGGGATCGGGTAGGACCAAGCCCCTATGGCCGTCTGGATTTTGTGGGTTTTGGGAAGTTTATAAAGATTATGGTAACACTTTTAAAGCTTTAAGAACAATGTAGATCACAAACAAAATAAGCCCAATCTTAATAATCTGGATGACCCCTTCTTCAAAGTCTCTTTCTTTTCTAGCCATTTTTATTTTCAATAAGATTCTCCACTCTTTTAATCCTTGAATTATGTTCTTCTAAGGATTTATATATTTTTACCTTTTCATTTAATTTCTTTATTTCTTGAGATTGTGTACTTAATGTTCTCCTTATTTCTTCTATGTTTGAAGAAAAATATGAAATGGTTAATATTAAAATCCCTGCGGAGATTGAGATAACTTTTTGAATTGGATCTTCTATTTTAATAGTTACTAAGATAGCTACAAATCCCGCAATAAGTTCATAAAGTTTCATCTTACCTATACTTTTTTAAGTAGGAAAAACATATAAACTTTTAGTAAACATGCCAAGAAAGAAGACAAAAAAAGAAATTAAGCAAGAAGCATTAACGAGAGTCAGGAAATTGTTCAGTGAGGCGTGGGAGAGAGCCAAGGAAGGAGAGTTTGGACTTGCTGACAGGTATGTCAAACTTGCTCGTGAGATGGCTATGAGAGTTAATTTAAGACTGCCGAGTGAGCTGAAAAGAAAGTTCTGCAAGCATTGTTATTGTTATCTTATTCCTGGGAAAAACTGCAGGGTTAGGATTGCAAAGAAGAGGGTGATTTATTATTGTGAAAAATGCAGGAAGTTCGCGAGATTTGGAATTTTAAAAGAGAAGAAAGCAAAAGGAGTAAGAAATGGATGAGAAGGTAAGAAGGAGGTGAGAAAAATGAGTTGTGGTAAATGTGGTAAAAAGAAAAAGTCCAAGAAGAAGAAATGAGATATTGTAAGGGGTGAGAGATTGTTAAGATAAGAGAATAATCATCTTTTATGAGTGGTAACAATTAGGAAGATTTATAAACTTCTTATGTTGGTTTATATGTATGAAAGATAAATTTCAAATTCTAAGAGGAACCCCAGTAGTAAATGAAACTATCTTTGTTGATTGGGATGAATGCGGGGTTGGAGAGGAGAAAGATATAATCAGAACAGATTCTGTTGGTCCTTGTTTGGCAATAACCTTATATGACAGGATTAGTAAGAAAGGTATATTGACTCATATTACCGGAGATGATTTTTATAGGGAAGGATTAAGCCCTGAGAATGTAATCAATACTTTGCTTAAAAAGATGAATAAAAATAGTAAAATTAAATCTGGGTGTTTGGAGATAAGTCTTGCTGGAGAAGATATGGACTTTTCAAGTGGTTTTAAATCTGGTTTAGTTAAAGAGAAAATTGAACATTACAAAATCCCAATACTTGGAGGGGATTTAGGTCCTTCTTATGGGTGTGGCAGACAGGTTGTCTTATATTGTGACACCGGAAGTGTTGAAGTTTATAGAATGATTCCTCTAATGTTGCGATAGATTTAGTTAATGTAGCACATAACATACTTTTTTTATTTTTTCTGTTTGTTTTTTATTTTTGTGAGGCGTAGCCGAACCATAAGCGCACCAAAAAACGAAACTCCATTTTGCTGAAGCTTTTCCTAAAAGCTTCATTTGCGGAGTTTTTCTAAAGCTTCATTTTCTTTATGAAAACCTTTATATAGTAGTTATAATTGCTATATAATATGGAAAAGACAACTATTCAATTAAATGTTGGAACATTAGAGAAATTAAAAATGCTTAAAAAATATGAAAGAGAGACTTATGATGAAATAGTTTGTAATCTGGTAGACGATGCCCTTGAAGAATCCCTGACAGATAAGGAGATTTTAGAAATACAAGAAGCTTTAGAAGAAGTGAAAAAAGGCCAGGTTTATTCCATAGAAGAAGTTGCAAAAGAACTTGGGGTTTTATTAAAGTAAAATGTATTCTATTGAACTAACAAAAAAAGCCAAAACATTTCTTAAAAAGATTCCAAAAAAAGATGCAGAAATCATATTAAAAAAGTTATATTCGTTGAGAATTAATCCTTTTCCTTTTCTTAAAAGATTGCAAGGCTACAAATTATGGAGGTTGAGAGTTTTAAAATACAGGGTAGTCTTAGACATTGTTATCTCCGGACAAAAGATAATTGTTTTAAGAATTGGACATAGAAAGAATATCTATGATAAATAAACCATAAAAGACCAGAAGGGTTCCATAGAGGAAAGTCGATGGTTATAATATTTTTTAATTAAGTTTTAGTCCAAGCGAAAGCTTTATATACACTTTCATACACTCTTTTTTTACTTTATACACTATTATACAATCGTAAAGAGAAGTGTATAAGGTGGTAAAGAGAAGTGTATAAGATGGCAAAAAGCATTGCAAGGAGTGTCAGAAGAGTTAGAAAAGATATTAACATAGACCCAAAATTAATTAAATGGGTTGGAGGCAGGATTGATGAGGGGGTTTATTGGAACTTTAGTCATTGTGTTGAATCATTGATAAAAGAGAATATGTTGATGAAAGATAAGATGAAAGAGAAGGTAAAGAAAAGGTGAGAGAGATGATAAAGAATAAGGTGAAAAAAAGAAGGTAAAAGGAGGTTATGGCTGCAAATGAGTGTGTTGATAAAATTAGAAGGTGTTGAGAAGACTTACCATGTGGGTAATGTAGAGGTTTGTGCATTGAGGGGTGTTAATTTAAGCATTAACAAAGGGGAATTTTTGTCTATTCTTGGACCTTCTGGTTCTGGCAAGTCAACCTTGCTTAATAGTATCGGATGCCTTGATGTTCCGACAAGGGGGAAGATACACCTTGGAGAATTTGATATTGGAGAATTAGGAGAATCTGAATTAGCACAGATAAGGGGCAAGAAAATAGGCTTTGTGTTCCAGTCATTTAACCTGATTCCCAGTTTAACTGCACTCAGGAATGTGATGCTTCCAATGATATTTCAAAAAGAAGATCCTCAGGAAAGGATTAAGAGAGCTCATCATCTTTTGGGTCTTGTTGGTCTTTCGGAAAGAATCAGTCACAGGCCTTCTGAATTAAGCGGGGGGCAAATGCAGAGGGTTGCAATCGCGAGAGCACTTGCCAATGACCCAGAGGTCATTCTTGCTGATGAACCAACAGGAAACCTTGATTCAAAAACAGAAAAAGAGATAATAGAACTTTTTAGGAACATTCACAAGAAAGAGAAAAAAACAGTTGTCATGATAACTCACAATTTGGGCCTGACAAAATATGCCCAGAGAGTAGTTCATTTAAAAGACGGGAGGATTGAAAAATGAAGAAACTGATGTGGCCTTTGATTGCCTGTATTTGGTTATTGGTTGTTGGGAGCTTATTATTGATGTTAGGTGATGCAGCCAGGGCGGAATCAAATTCTGTCATCTTTCCTGGAAATAACCTGAAGCTGACCATACAAAAGTATGAACCAGATCCAGTTGAATCAGGAGGAGTTTTTGATTTGTATCTGAGAGCAGAGGCACTTTACAGTGCTCCGTTTAAGAATGACATAAAAAATCTTAAGATTGAGCTTGTGGAGAATTTTCCTTTTTCAGGTTATTCAACCAAGGTAAAGGAACTTGGAACATTAAAAGAAGGAAATGTGATTGATTTCAGGTACAGGATAAAAGTTGATGCTCAAGCTGCTGAAGGTTATAATGAGATTTATTTTAAATATTATTCTGGGGATACCCTAATGTACACAAGTCCGTTGTTGGAGATTAAAATCGCCCCTCTTGACACCAGTCTGGCAGTTAGTGAAATTTCAACAGAACCAGAGAGAATAGAACAGGGAGTTGCGTCCAAGATTGGAATCAAGATAAAGAACACTGCTGACAGTGTCATGAAAGATGTCAAAGTAAAGATAGAACTTGGAAGCATAGCCATAACAACACTTAACTCTGTAAATGAAAAGAAAATAAGGATTTTAGAGAAAGGAGAAACAAGCGAGGTGTTCTTTGATGTAATTACTGATGCAGATGCTGATTCCGGAGTTTATAACATCCCATTGAATCTTACATATCACGATGAAGAGGGGAATTTAATAAACAAAAATTATGAATTCGGCCTGCTTGTTGGGGGCGAACCAGAATACCTGCTGAATGCAGAAGATAGTGATGGATTAGTCAAAGGAAAAAGCGGGAAAGTTGTAATCAGTTTGTCTAACACAGGTGTCGGGGATATAAAGTTTGCTATTATTACTCTTTTAGGTGGGAAAGATTATGATGTTGTCTCAAAAGACAAGGTTTATCTTGGAAACTTGGAGAGTGATGATTATGAAACTGCAGAGTTTACAATTTATCCCAAGAAGTCAGGGAATATTGGATTGGATGTTCTTATTGAATACAAAGATGCCTTTAACAAAGAAATAAACAAGGTAGAGAAAGTTGGCGTGATGGTTTATACCAAAGGACAGGCAACCAAGTATGGACTGATGAAGAAAAGTGGCGGAGTCCTCACACTCGTGTTTTATCTGGTTATCATCCTGCTTGTGATTAGCGGATACAGAAACTGGAAAAAATGCAGAAATGTTGACAAAGCCTGCAAGATAACATTGAAAAATGCTGCGCTTGTGCTGAAAAAAATCATCAGGAGCATCAGCATAAGAAAGTTTTTTGCATTAGTGAAAAAGGTGATAAAATTCTTTAGGGAACCATGAGAAAGGATTTTTTTTCTATTGCCCTTAGTAATCTCAGATATAGAAAGTTGAGGACCTGGCTCACTGTGCTCGGAATCGTGATTGGCATAGCTGCTATTGTCACCCTTATTAGTGTTTCTTCTGGATTAGAAAATTCAATTAATGACCAGTTTGAGAAAATGGGTGCCAACAGGATTTTTGTCTATGCAAAAGGAGTGTTTAGCAATATTGCTGGCGGGGGAATCACAGACAGGGATGTAAGAACCTTAGAAAGAGTCTCTGAGATAGAATGGACAAGCCCTTATTTATATGGGAGCAGGGAGGCGGAGTATGGAAGAAAGAAATCTTTTGTCCAGAATCTTTTTGGAATGGTTGTTGACGAGGATATTAGAGACAAGTTTGAGTCTTTTGATGTCTATGCTATAAAGGGGAGGTTGTTCAAGAAAGGAGAGACTGGTGTTGCTGTTTTTGGTTACATGGCTGCCAAGGAACTTTTTGGCAAGGATGTAAGTGTTGGAGAGAAAATAAGTTTTAGTGGCAGTGATTTCAAGATTATTGGTGTTCTTAGTGAAATAGGAAACCCTGAGGATGATTTTAATGTTTACATTCCAATGGATGATGCAAGAGAACTTTTCAATGAACCTGATAAAATTACTATGATAGACATAAAGTTAAAAGACGGGGTTGACATAAACTTTGCTGCTGGAAAAATCAAGAAAGAATTAGAGAGGGCAAGAGGTGATGAAAATTTTGAGGTCGTGACTCCTGAGCAATTATTGAAGCAGTTTGGCAGTATCTTGGATATTCTTAGCGTGGTTTTAGGAGGAATTGCAGCAATATCCATTGTTGTTGGCGGTGTCGGGATAATGAATTCCACTTATACCAGTGTTCTTGAGAGGACAAAAGAGATAGGGATTATGAAATCCATTGGTGCGAAGAACAATGACATATTCAGCCTTGTCCTGATAGAGTCTGGATTTATTGGTGTTGTCGGTGGGTTGGTTGGTGTCTTAGTCGGAGTGTTATTATCTGTTGGGGTGAGTGGAGTTTTGAAAGAAGTTGGATTTGGGATGGTCAAGATTAGCTTAGACTGGAGACTAATGCTTTTTTGCCTGATTTTTGGGGTTGGGATTGGAGTATTGTCTGGTTATTTCCCTGCAAGAAAAGCTTCAAAATTAAAGCCAGCAGAAGCAATGAGGTATTAAGATGTTAAGAGAAAGCGTGGATTTTGCAATTGAAAGCATGAGTCATAGAAAGACGAGGGCTTTTCTTACTATGCTCGGAATCGTGATTGGCATAGCTGCTATTGTCACTCTTGTTTCTCTTGGTGATGGTTTGGAGAATGCAATTACTGAAGAGTTTTCCAAGATGGGTTCTGATATAATAAGGGTTGTTCCAAAAGGATTGAGAGGTCCTCCTACTGGCTCTCAAGGATTAACTGTTGATGATGCGAGTGTTGTTAAAAAAGTAAGGGGTGTTGAATATGCCTCTCCTATGTTTGGCTCAAATGCCAAAGTTGAGTTTGGTCGGGAAGAGAATTTTGAGCAGGTTTTTTGTTATGAAGGCAGCAAGGTAGATGAGATTTTTGAAGACTTGGGAAGGGAGATGCTTGATGGCAGGAGATTTGGTGCTGGTGAAAGAGGGAGTGTTTTTATTGAGGAAAAAATGGCAAAAGATGGTTTTGGCAGTGAGGTGATGGTTAAGAGCAGTATTTACATTGAGGATAGGAAGTTCAGGGTTGTTGGGATTGAGAAGAATATGGGGGCTCCTGGAAGAGGAATGATTACTATGGAAATGGAAGACTGTAGAGAGTTGTTTGAGGAAGAGGATGCTGTCAGTTTGATTATCGTGAAAGTCATGAGTGGTTTTGATACTGGTTTTGTTGCTGGAGTCATTGAAGACAAGTTGGAAAGGGCGAGAGATGATGAAAATTTTGAGGTTTATACTCCTGAGCAACTTTTGGGACAGCTGACTTCCATACTCGGAGTTGTGAGTGCTATCTTAAGTGCCATTGCTGCTATTTCTCTTGTTGTCGGAGGAATGGGAATCATGAATTCCATGTACACTAATGTGCTTGAGAGAACAAGAGACATAGGTGTCATGAAAGCTGTTGGTGCAAAGAACAGGCAAATCCTGAGCATATTCTTGGTTGAGTCAGGAATTTATGGTTTTGTTGGAGGGGTGGTTGGTGTGGTGGTTGGAGTTGGTTTGAGTAAGCTGGCTGAGGTCATTGCTGTTTATGGTTTTGGATTTGGGCTGTTGAAAATAAAAATTGATTTGATGCTTGTACTGGGAGTTCTTGTTTTTTCATTTTTTACTGGCTGCTTGTCTGGTGTTTTTCCTTCTTTAAGAGCTGCGAAACTGAAACCTGTTGATGCGTTGAGGTATGAGTAGACCTAATCTTAAAATCGAAAGGTTTAAATACGATAAAGGATGGGTTATTAGTAGGCATTACCAGAAGAATTTTTTGATTGAACTTCGGTTTTTTCAATAAACTTCGGTTGTGTAATGTCTGAGTTGCAGGTGGTGGAGCAACTTGATTAGGTCTTCGGATTTAATTAAGCTTTGACACCATATCTGCTTTTGTTTTTCTTTTTTTCTTGATGTCTGTGGCAGTAAGTTTAGTGTGGTTGATATTTATTTGGAGGATTTCATTATTGATTTTTTGATTGAATAGTTTGGTGTTGATTAAGTTGTTTGTGTTTCGCAGGGATTTTTTTGTGGTGTAAGATTGCGTTGTGTGATATGGATTGTTTGTAGGTATGTGTGTAATTCTTTTTTTGTGGTGTAAGATTATGTTCTGTATTCTTTGTGATTTGTAGGTGGTGGTTATTTGTGTTTGTT
>JAHJQH010000049.1 GCA_018819375.1 Nanobdellota archaeon | reverse complement strand
TAAACCCCTTTTTCTTTTTTTATTTTATCTTTTTTTCTAAGAAGGACTTGATAGTTTTCACGAACTCGTGAGTTTCCTTGTTCAGTTCCTCATATTGTTTTGCTGAAATTTCTTTTAGTTCTTTGTTTGTTATCTTCTTTGAGATGATGTAGATTTTTCTCATGAAATTGACGTGCTTTAATTTTATGTATCCTTTTTTGTGAAGTTTTTCTTTTAGTTCATCAGCAACGTGTTCAGGACTTGGAGGGATTCCCCCTGTTTTCATAAGTGCAGAATGTGACGCATCTATCGCAGCCCAATACAAATCAACAACAGCCCCGAGCATATGATTTCTTGCGCTGTTCAAGCTTGAATATGCCATTGTGAAATAAGTGTATATTGACTCTTTTGATGGCCTGATTCTTCCTGAATCCAAAAGTGCCTGTAATGGATCAAAGAATCCTGTATCTATTAATGCGATTCCTGAGCGAAGTATGTTTACTGCAACTGGGTCCCCTGCTCTTATGTATTCCCAAAAGGTTGTCAGTTTCATTGTCTGAATATGAATCTTTGGACTTAGGTCAATGATGGCTTTTTCAACAATTACCTTGTAGGTTTCCATAATTTCTGATGATAACTTTATTCTTACATCATCTATTATGATTAGAATGTCCACATCTCTTGAGTGTGCGTTCTTGTATGTTACTGAACCAAAAAGAACAAGTGCTGAGATAAAGGTTCCAAATTCCTTGTATATTCTCTTTGCAAAATCCCTTGCAAGATTAAAATTCTCTTTATTGACCCTTGGTTGACTTAGCCTTTCCTTAGGATTGACCCTGAATTCCAAACTCTTCACCTCTTTCTTGGTTTAGGATTAGTTATTCTTATTTATATAAGTTTTGGTATCTTGGTTTTAAAATATGTTTTCTGCCATAGTGGTCTAACAGACAGATACGCTAAGAACTTATTTAAGTTCTTAATCAAAATCTTTATATCTCATAACAATCTTCAAAATAAGGAGGAAAATACAAAATGAGGCAGTTAAATATTATAAGAAATAGAAAAGAATATATTGTTAAGAGCCTGGAATTTAATTATGATAAACTGAATGATTTACTTTATGTTTACAAACGAGATTCTAATGTTTACTCTAATGTTGTGATTGGGGATTTTCATTTGGAGTTGGATAGAAAAATGGGGGTTGTTGGGTTGGAAGTGTTGAGGGCGTCTGAATTATTGGGAGAGTATGGCATATCAAAAGAGATTCTTGAAAGCTTAGAGAAGGTAAGTTTAAAGGTGATTACTAGTCATAATTCTGTTCTGGTCTTCTTGGGTTTTTTTGCTTTAAATCAGCAGAAATCTGCTGCGATAACTATGAATAATCTGGAATCTCCTGTGATGAAGGGGGTATAGAATTATTTTAAACGTGAACCTCTGGTTAGTTTCCTATTTTGATTAATGCTCTTTTCTCTTTTCCTTCTTGCTTACACTGATTAGTAAAATATTTAAGTCAGGAGGAGTTGGAATTTGGTATGAAAGAGAAGCTGAAAAAAATTAATGATTACGTGTGGGAGCTTGATGAGAAGGCAAGGGAAAGAATGAGAGTTGGCTGCCGAATCATTGGCAACCAGAAAATAGTTGATGGCATTGAAGACGAAGCTATCAAACAGCTTACAAATGTTGCCTGCTTGCCTGGGGTGTTGTATCCTGTGGTGGGATTAAGTGACATGCACTGGGGGTATGGACTGCCAATGGGTGCTGTTGCTGGTTTTGATTCTGAGGAAGGGATTATCTCTGCTGGATTGGCTGGTTTTGACATCAATTGTATTTCTGGAGACAGCAAAGTTTTGCATGAATTTGGATATAATAAATCAATAAAAGATTTTGACAAGACCTGGACTAAGGATAGGATAAAATGTGTTAATCCTCACTTAAAAGTAAAAGATACTGATATTAACTTGTTTTTAAGATTTAAACCAAAATCAAAAGTTTATGAGGTAAAAACCTTATCTGGAAAAAATATAAAAGCAACAGGGGATCACCCATTTTTTACTGAAAAAGGAATGGTTAAACTATGTGAGATTAAAGATGAGAAAATTTCCATATTCCCTTTTGAAGGTGTTGAATATGAGGAACCTTCTGATAAAGTAATAATTTCTGAAGACAATATAGAAAATAAATATGTGAAAGCAGAACTAAAGAAAAGAGGGTTGTTACCTTTGAGTTATTCTCATGAGAAATTACCTTATTTAATAAAATTATTGGGATTCATATGGGGAGATGGATGTGCTCATCCGACAAAAAAAGGAAAGGGGGGTAGAATAGCAATATACAGAAAAGATAAGGAAGAATTGAAAGAAATAAAAAAAGATATTAAGAAGCTGGGATATGGAATCTCTTTACAAACCAGAAATAGGCATCATAAAATCAAAACTTTTTATGGCGGGGTTAGTTTTGATGCTACTGAAAATTCCCTTAAAAATAATTCACATTCCTTTTTTGTGTTATTTAAAAGACTTGGGCTGCCTATTGGAGATAAGACAAAGAATAAGTTTGAAATTCCAAAATGGCTTTTGAAAGCTCCATTATGGCAGAAAAGATTGTTTTTAGCTGGTTTTTTTGGTGCAGAGTTAACAACCCCTGCTGTGGTTACAGGACATGGTTTTAATATTGCTTCTCCTGTTTTTTCTGTTAATAAATCAGAAGAACTTATTGAAAATGGTTTTAAGTTTTTAAAGCAGATAAGAGATATGTTGGGGGAATTTGGTGTTAAAAGCAACGTTATCAAAGAGAGAAAGAATTATATTGGTAAAAAAGGAGTTAAATACAGGTTAAGATTACAGGTTTCTTCCAAATCAGAAAATTTAATCAGGTTCTGGACAAAAATAGGTTATGAATATTCTAAAAAAAAGAAATTTTTAGGTAATGTTGCTGCATATTACCTAAAGATGAAAGAGCAGGTTTTAGATGAAAGAAGAGTTTCAATAAACAAAGCAGAAATATTAAAAGAAATGGGGTTGAAACCAAGAGAAATTTATAAAAAATTGAAATCACTTTATGTCAATAAAAGATTTTTGGAAAGAAGCTTATTTGAGGGCAGAAAAACAGATGTGAGAATTGCTTTTAATTTTGTTAAATTCGGAGAGTTTATTAAAGATTACACGAAGGGTCTTGGTGAAACAGGGCAGGTGTGGGACCAAATAATTGATAAAAAAGAAATTGATTTTGATAAAGAGGTTTATGATTTTACAGTTGATGACGAAAACCATAATTTCATAGCAAATAGTTTTGTTGTTTCAAACTGCGGCGTCAACTCTATTAGGACTAATTTGGGTTTTAAGGAAGTCAAGGAAAAGCAGGATGAACTGGTTAAGGAATTATTTATGAATATTCCCTGCGGGGTTGGTTCCAAGGGGAAACTAAGAGTGAGGGGTAATGATTTTGATCAAGTATTGGAGAGAGGGGTCAATTGGGCTGTTGAAAATGGCTATGGCGTGAAAAAAGATATAGAGAATATGGAAGAAAACGGATGCATGAAAGGTGCTGATGCTTCCAAAGTTTCTGAGTTGGCAAGGAAAAGAGGAGCTTCACAATTAGGAACTCTTGGTGCTGGAAATCATTTTCTTGAGATTCAGAAGGTTTCTGATGTTTATGATAAAAGAGTTGCAGACAGATGGGGTGTTGTTGACAAGAATCAAGTCCTGATTATGCTGCATTGCGGGTCCAGAGGTTTTGGACATCAGGTTGCTACTGATTATCTCAAAATTCAGGAGAATGCTGTCAAGAAATACAAGATATGGCTTCCTGATCCCCAACTAGCTTGTGCTCCTGTTAATTCTCCTGAAGGGCAGGATTTTTTCAAGGCAATGAAATGTGCTGTTAATTATTCTTTTACAAACAGACTGGTTATGACTCAGTGGATAAGGGAGACTTTTGAGAAGGTTTTTGGAAGGGATTGGGAAAGCATGGATATGCACACTGTTTATTCTGTTGCCCATAATGTAATCAAACTTGAGAAGCATAAAATTGGTGGAGAGATGAAGGATGTTTATGTTCATAGGAAAGGTGCCACAAGAGCTTTTCCTGATATTCCTGTTCTTATTGCCGGAACAATGGGAACTGCTTCTTATCTTATGCTTGGAACTGAGAAAGCAATGGAGCTTAGTTTTGGGAGCAGTGTTCACGGTGCTGGAAGATGCATGTCAAGAGGAAAGGCGATTCATAGTTTTAGGGGTTTGGATGTTCAGAGGAAATTAGCTGAAAAAGGGATTTCCTCAAAAGCCACTAGTCCAAAAGTCCTTGCTGAAGAAAGTCCTGATGCTTACAAGGATGTGGAAGAAGTTATCAAGAGTGTGGATGGTGCAGG
>JAHJQH010000008.1 GCA_018819375.1 Nanobdellota archaeon | reverse complement strand
TGTTTTTTCATCTGATTTCCCTGTTTTGATATTCTTATAATAATCCACTACCTTGTTCATAAATCTTAAACTTCCTTTTATTCCCTCCTCACTCCAACCCCTCGGTTTTTCAGGTGCGGCTAAGGATAACAAGAATAATCTTGCTGTGTCCATACCATATCTTTCAGAAACTTTCTCTGGGAGGATAACATTTCCTTTTGATTTTGACATTTTCTCTCCATCTTCTCCGTGTAGCATACCCTGATTGAACAATTTTGTAAACGGCTCATCAAAATTCAAGAGATTCATATCCCGAAGTGCTTTTGTAAAAAACCTTGCATAGATGAGATGCATACAGGCGTGTTCTGCTCCTCCGATGTATTGATCAACAGGCATCCATATCTTAATCTTTTTTTTATCAAAAGGCTGTTTGGAGTTTTTGTTATCACAATATCTTAAGTAGTACCAAGCGCTGTCAAAGAAAGTATCCATAGTGTCTGTTTCTCTTTTTGCATTTCTTTTGCATTTTGGACACTCAGTATTTACAAAATCCTTGTTGGTTGTTAAGGGGTTTCCTTTTCCAAATTTTACTTTTTCTGGCAAGATGACAGGGAGATCTTTTTCAGAAACAGGAACAATGCCACATTTCTCGCAGTAGATTATTGGTATTGGGGTGCCCCAATATCTCTGCCTTGAGATTAACCAATCCCTTAGTTTGAATTGTGTTGTTTTTTTTGCGAGTTTGTTCCTGAATAAGAAAGCAGTGATTTCTGCTTTTGCTTTTTCATTTTCAAGACCATTAAAATGTCCTGAGTTTATCAGTTTCCCATGACCTGCGTAAGCTCCTTTCTTAACATTACCCCCGCTGATGACTTCTTTTATTTTTATCTTGTATTTTTTTGCAAACTCAAAATCCCTCTGGTCGTGTGCAGGGACTGCCATAACCATACCTGAACCATAATCAGCAACGACAAAATTACCTGCATAAACTGGTATTTTCTCGTTGTTTATTGGATTGACTGCATAAGCTCCTGTGAAAACCCCTTCTTTTTCCAAGGATTCTGTCTCTGCCTGCGAGGTTGACTTGATTTTCCTTAGGAATTTTTCAATTTTTTGTTTTTGTTCCTTTGTTGTTATCCTCATTAGTTTTGGGTGTTGCGCAGAGATTACCATAAAAGTAACTCCGAAAAGAGTATCTGGTCTTGTCGTGAAGACAGTCCATTTTTCTTTATTAATCTCAAAAAGAATTTCCGTGCCCTTGCTTTTGCCTATCCAGTTTTTCTGCATTGTCTTGATTTTTTGCGGCCATTGAAGAGAATCAATTTTATCCAAGAGCTCTGGTGCATAATTTGTTGTTCTTATGAACCATTGACTGAGATGCTTGATTTCCACCTCCGTGTTTTCGTGTCTCCAACATTTTCCATTATGAACCTGCTCGTTTGCCAGGGCAGTATCACACTTCGAACACCAGTTTACAGGTGCTTTTTTCCTGTATGCCATTCCTTTTTCCAAGAATTTCAAGAAGAAATACTGGTTCCACCTGTAATATTCAGGGTCCATTGTCGTAACTATCCTGCTCCAGTCATAGCTTAACCCTATCTGCTTCATCTGCTTTATGTAATTCCTTATGGCCTTTTCAGTGAATATCCTCGGATGTGATTTTGCCTGTATTGCTGCATTTTCAGCTGGCAATCCCAAAGAATCAAAACCCATTGGGTAGAATACATTAAAACCTTTCATCCTCTTGAACCTTGCATAAACATCACCAATTGAATAATTCAGGGCGTGGCCCATATGAAGGCCTGATGCAGAAGGATAAGGAAACATTTCCAGAACATAGAATTTTTTCTTTTTTGGATTTTTCTTAACCTCAAATATTTTTTTCTCTTCCCACCTCTTCTGCCACTTTTGCTCTATTTTCCTGAAATCTGTATTCCTGATATCCGTATTCCTTAAGTCCTCCATATGAGAAAGAAAGGTTGTGTTGTTTTTAAATGTTGTGAGGCTGTCACGTAATCGGCCTGGGATGTATTTTAATAAGGATGTCGTGAGGTGCTTGGGATTTTTGGAGGTGACTACCCCTTTATTTTTTGTGGTCACCTTTTGTATGGGCACGGACTTCTTTATAGATTCGCTTCTTTGTGCCCATATGAAGATATCTGATCTTTTATTAGATCAAGCATCTTTTTGATGTACTCTTTTTTGTTTCCTTTATCATAAAGTTCTAAGGCATCATAATATTCTTCTCTTTTTTCAAAAGGTATGAAAAACATAGGATAACCTTTCTTCATCAAGATAAAATTCATCAATGTCCTTGCCGTCCTACCATTTCCATCTTCAAAAGGATGTATCCATGCAATCTTGGCATGAAGCAATGTTGCTAATTCAAAAGAATGTAATTTATTCTTATTTTTACTATGCCATTTCATTAGATTAGAAATATGGCCTTTAACTTCTTCGTGTTTTGGAGGGACATATGTTGCTCCAGAGATTTGAACATTGAAAAATCTTATTCTCCCTCCAGAGGCCACACCTGTGTTTTTAGTAAGAATCTCATTTATCTTTAACATAAATTCTTGTTTAAAATCTTTTTTGTATTTTTTTATGTATTCTAAACATTCTTTTCCATTTATTGCTTCATTGTAATCTTCTGCTCTAATCCCTGAAGGGATTAGTTTATCTTTTAAAATAAGTGCTGTTTGCCTGAGGGTTAACCTGTTTCCTTCTATAGCATTCGTGTTATAGGTGAATCTAATCATAAAATCCTCATAAGTTTTTTCTTTAATTTTTTTTGAGGTTTTTTTGCTCCAAACATCATAATTTTCTTTTAAATCCTGAAGAAGTTCAGTACTTTCATTTGAGAGATATGCATATCTGTGTTTGTATCTTATTAATCCCTCTTTTTGTAATTGTTTTTCTAAATTAATTATTTCTTTTTTAATTCTTTCTTGTGAAGGTTTTTTGTTTCCAAGATATACTCTTTTTTTCCTCCATTTATTCTGAGAAACCCTTGTATTCTTAGTTAGATAAAAATATTCTTTGTGATTTCTTTTAATAATCTCCAGATAGGTCATATAGAATGTATGGGCACATGGGTATATAAACCTTTCGCCAATTTGTGCCCATAAAAGAAGTGGAATATATCTGCATGGGGGGTTACATGCCACTTTGTGATGATTTATGTATTTTTAGTGCAATCATAATATCTTTGTTTTATACTTCTTTTCTATCTCAAAGGTGATTTTCCTTGCCTTTTCTAATGCTTCGGGAAGCATAAATGTTGAAGCCAAATCTCTTTTTATTTTATCAAATGTTTTTTGGGGGTTGTTCATTTTTTTGTATAAAAAATCAAATTTTGTAAAATGAGCGAGATTATCTGCAGAAGCTACGATCTTTGCTTCTATTGTTTTTGGTTCAGGATGTCTGCTACTCCTATGTGCTTTGATACAATGGATTATCTTTTTAGTTTTGGAGTTATCAAACGCTATAGAGTCTAAAAATTTTTGTGTTTTTTTAGCAGAAGCAATATTATGGTCTTCTTGTTCATAAGGTTTTATGGACAATGGGTGGGTGATGTCATGCAACCAAGAACTTATTTCAACAACTTCCTTGTCTGCTTTGGGATAAAAATTGCATAACCATAAAGCTTCTTTAACCACCGCTTTTATATGGTGTTTAATAAAATAATCTGGTAGATTAGATTTTATCAGGCTCATTATTTTGTTTTTTAGTTTTCTGTCCATCTTTGAGTATGTTCAAATCCCCAAGGGGGTATAAAAGCGCACGGAGGGACTCGAACCCCCGAATGACCGCTCTGCAGGCGGTTCCCTTAGCCGCTTGGGCACGTGCGCATAAACCTTTTCAACATAGGTGAATTATATATTTCACCAATTCTTTGTTCGTTTGAACTCACAAAGGAAAGGTTTATCATCCCCAAAACTTTCTAAGCTCGGCGTTGCCTCGCAAAGAGCTAAAGCCCTTTAGTTCAATGGGGGTAATAGCGGGCCCGATGGGACTTTCATCAACGCTTTCTCTTTTGTGAGCGAAGCGAACCATACTGGTTTCTCTTTTGCTGCGGTGGCTTTCTTTCCTTCAGGTTTCCTGAAGGCTCGGTGAACTTGTTCACCCCTGTCTCAAAAGAAAGGGTCGACTTTGAACCCACGACCTTCTGCTTAGAAGGCAGACGCTCTATCCAAGCTGAGCTACGGGCCCTCATAAGGTTTTAAAGAATAATCTTATTTTTAAAACTTACTAAAACAAGAATAAAAAAGAAAAAAGAAGGTATTACCTTCTTGTCAAGATTACAATCAATAACACTACCAACACAACCAATATCAGCACTCCTACCACTAAGGCAGTTGCACTATTACTCAAGTTTCTCCAGAATGAACCCCATGTTGTTGTTGGCTTGTAGGTTGTTCCACCAGTTGGCGTGGTTGTTGATTCAACTTTCACATTTATGTTTTTTGATGCAATTAGTGAAGAGCCATCTTTCACATTGATTACTGCAACATAATCCCCTGCACCTGTGTCAATATTCACATTCACATATGCGTATGTTGTTGCTTCTTGTCCTGCACTAAGTGTTGCCTGCTGCGTGACTGATTCTCCCCATCCAGTTGCCATAACTTCTACAAAATATGTTTTTGAGGTTGCTTCATTGTTCTTTACTGTGAAAGGAATTGTCAAGACACTTCCTGCATTTATGGTAAAACTCGTCTTTGGTGCATTTATTGTTGCTCCTGATCCTTGTGCCTGGCAGGATTTCAATGTCAAGGTACCCATCTTGGATTTTGAAGACTTGCCGTCCCTGAAATAAACAAATGCTTCGACTGGGTGTTCTCCTTCAGAAGCGTCTTTTGGTGTTGCAAAGGTGAAAGTTGTAACCATATCATTATCATTGCCACTATAATCATCCAAATCAAATTTTGATGACTGCTGGTCTATGCCAAGTGAAGGTGCACTCAACCTTATGTAAACATCATCTTGGTCTTTTTCACCGATGTTCAAGACACCCACCTTAAAACTGACTATGCTCCCGCAAGATGCTATTTGTGGGGCAATATCAAATGAGTCAATTATGACATCATAATTATTCCTCTTAAAATCAAGCCCAACGCTGTCATAATTGCAGTCCTCATCCTCATTTCCATCATCATATGCCTTGATATAGAGCATATATGTGTCATCAGTATCCAAATCCTCGTCTGAAGGTATTTCGAGATTCAATTCAAAAGTTTGTTTCTTGTCTTCTTTTACCTTTTCTGAATCTGATTCTACGCTTGCAACTTCCTCATCAGTGTCAATATTATACAGGATGGCTTCAACAATCACGTCATAGTCGTCGCTGCCTTCATTTTTAACATCGACCTTTATCTCGATGGTATCTCCTGGCTTGAAATCATCTCCGTCATTAGGTTCGTCAATCTCAACTCTTATGTTTCCTACTGTAGGTCCACTTATGAAATCACCATCACTTACCCTTCCGTCACTGCAGGTTTGTGGTTCAACATCAATCTCAATATTGAATGTGGATGTTGCGGTTGTTCCAGTGGTTATGTCCACAGTGCCAGTGTATTTATCAATGGTCATTCCATCTGGAATTAATGTAGTTACTGTAACTGTCTTTGTCTCTCCAGTTTTGATTGTGCCTATTGATGCAACATCAAAAGTGATAAGATTTTCGTCAGTATCCTCAAAATCCCCTGTTATGGTTAATGTTGGGGTATATGGGATGGAACCAGTGTTTTTTATTGTAAAAGTGTTGCTTATTTCTGAATCCTCAGGACCTGAGAATTTCAGTTTATTGCCATCAAGGCCTGATACTGTTATTCCTCCAACAGGATTCACGTTTAGAGTATAATCCATTGTATCCTTGTTAGCTGCATTAGATGCATCCTGAGCAGTTATTGTTGCCTTGTAAACTCCTGATAAAGTGATAGGAAAATTCACATTAAAACTAACTGTTTGCTGAGCACCTGCATCAAGAGTTATGCTTGATATTATTGGTGCGGGCATCTTATAACTGTTGTCTGTGATATGCATCAATTCCGTGCTTTGGAAAATAATTGTCCTTGAGTCTGTTGCGTGCTGGTTTTCTGCTGTAAACGAGACTGTTACTGTGGTTGATGGATTTCCTGACGGGCTGGTCGGAGTCCTTATGTCTATGTCTGCTGCATAGGCCAAATTAGCACTTGCTCCAAGTAGAAAAAAGCTTAGAACAAGTACGACAAATAATTTTATTGTGTTCATGGTTGTTTCCCCCTTGTGTTCTTGTTAGTATTATCTAATCTGTAACCTCTTTTTATAACATCACTTAATTTATAACCTCTTTCGTGATTGTTATTGGTGATTGTTATCATTTTGTAGTTAGAAAAATATATAAAGCTTTCCATTAGATTTTTTTGATTTTAGGGATTTAGAATGGGGGGTTTAGTTCTTTATCACCATCCAAGCAGATGAAAGACCTATTATTGTTCCTGCGATGATGTCACTGGGGTAATGGGCGCCAATATAGAGCCTTGAGAGTGCGATTATCAGGACTAGGATGAGCCAAAGAGGTTTTAATTTTGGGTATATCTTGTTAAGGTAAGGGAGTGATACAAAAGCTGTTGCAGTATGCCCGCTTGGAAAGGAAAATCCGGATTGTGAGATTACCTGGTTTTCTGGTCTTGGGACCATAAATAAGTATTTCAGAACTGTTGTAATAGTGATTGCTATGGCAAATGAGAGCAAGTATTTTGGCAGGTGCTTTTTTTCTGTTATGAACAAAAGTATTATCAGGACGATAAGAATTATGAACCATTCTGTAAAATTTCCTGTGGTGAGCATAACAAAATTCAGGAAATCCATTCTTATGCTCTCAAAAAAATTTAGGATGGATTGGTTAAAGATGAAACTGAGTGGAAACAGGATTAAAAGAATTAAAAGGATTATGCTTTTTTTCTTTGTGTTGGTGTGCTTCATGGTATCAATGATTAATAAACTTCAACAGGATATCCGCAATTGTAATCAGAGGTCATACAATTATAGCAACAGGCCCTCGGGTCTGGGAAATATCTTAAACAATTGTAAGGATTGCTGGTTCCTTGGAAGCAGGCATAAAGAGAAGGTGGGGAAGGATTGCACACCTCATAAGTTTTGTAACAATTAGCAGTCTGGTAATCCCCTCTTAGGTTGTATGCTGGCTTGCAATTGCATTTGTTAAAGTAGCAGGCATAACCAGGAACGCGGGCATAAGTTGCTGGATTTGAATTGTCATTGAAAGAATAACAACAATCAGCGTCCTTGTTGCAAGATTCTCCATCCAAGGAACATCCTGGCTTGCAGACATAAGTTTCATCTGCTTCTTCCACAGCATTAAATCCTGCTGCACAACCAATACAAACTCCGGCATCAGAATGTGTTATACTGCACCATCTGTTTCCTTCTTTATAATTATAATAAGAAGGGTCTGCCATTCCTGAAGAAAAACACCCATCTTTGTATGTTCCAGTTGGAACACCTCCTGCACCTAAACAGGTCAAGATGCATTTTCCTTGTTCAGAATCCCAGCCATACCCATAATTGCATTTGACACAGATGCAACGTTCTGGTTCACCTTCCAAGGAAGTTGATGATGTTGTTTCTCCTAGTTGTGCGTTTGGATAAGTTTGGTAAGGGATTGAGACTCCTGCAGAGAGTGGGAATGAATAATCAAAACTATAACACGCACCGCCACTTCCTGTTGTGCACGGGCCAGAAGAATAAGGGGTTATGCATTGTCCGGTTGTGTGAATACAAACTTGACCAGAAGAGCATCCTTTATAGCATTGTTGACCACATGCATCTTTTCCTTGGCCGCATATTCCATTGTAAGGTATGCACGCCCCACTAGAACAAGAAGGTATCACCCAATAAGCATATAAGTTATCATAACTGCAAATTTCATTGCAGTGAGTTTGTCCTAAATCATATACTGAACACCAGCTAAGGCATTCAAGAGAAGAGAGTGGCAGCAGGGATGTTGAGTTTGAAGAAAAAAATATTAAGAGCAAGAAAAATACTAATATCATCATCTCTTTTTTCAGTCTCATTTTTATGGTTTTAATCTTCTTAGTGTTCTTTGGTTACAACTTCTTGGAGTTATTGGTATTTGCGTGATTGTTGTTTTGAAGGTGAGATTGTGAGTTGCGGTGTTTTTGTTGATGTTTGACATGTTAGGGTGATTTGCTTTTGGTGGTTGTTTTTTGTTTGTGTTTTGTGATTGTTGATAATGTTAAAATCTTTTTTGAGGTGTATGGTTGCGTCCTGTGATGTGGATTGTTTGCGTCTTGTTTGGCGTGGTTTGTGTTTGTTTGTTGTGGTTGTTAGTTTTTCCCTGATTATTTATGATAATAACTATCTGATAATAGACTGATTAAGGTGTTGTCCTGAGCATTGTTCTTGGGAAAGGAATTGCGTCTTTTATGTTATCTAATCCGCATATCCAGGATACTACTCTTTCCACCCCTAACCCATACCCGCTATGGAGCACAGAGCCATATTTCCTCAGGTCAAGATAAAATTTGTAATTCCTTGGATCCTCCTTGTCTTTTTTTAGTGCTTTTTCTATTTCTTTTATGTCAATGTCCCTCTGACTTCCGCCTATTATTTCACCATATCCTTCTGGTGCAAGCATATCCATACATAGTGCTGTTTTTGGGTCTCTTGGATCGCTTGGCTTGTAAAAAGCCATTATCTCCTTTGGATAATTCGTGACAACAACAGGGGTGTCAAAATGTTTCATAAGCTTGTCTTCTTCTATTGTCCTAAGATCTTTGCCCCAAGAGACATTTAAGTTTTCTTTTTCTTTTAATATCTTAAGTGCCTGTGTATAAGTGATTGTTGGGAAGGGTTTTTGTATGGAAGACTGGAGTTTTTTTATGTCCCTGCCGAGGATGATTAGTTCTTCCTTGTTTTGGTTCAAAACCTGCTGGATTATGAATTTAACTTCGTCTTTTGCAACCTGCGCCAATTCTGGCAGTTCCATCCAAGCTGCTTCCATTTCTGCCATCCAGAATTCTGACAGGTGTCTTGAGGTTTTTGATTTTTCTGCCCTGAATGTTGGGCCCATATTGTATATCTTTTCTAATGCAAAAATTCCTGCTTCTGCATATAGCTGCCAAGTTTGTGAGAGGAATGTTTTTTGGTTGTAGTAATTTACTGAGAAAAGTGTTGAGCCACCTTCGCATTGTGTTGGCTGGAGTATGGGTGCATCAAATTCATAATATCCTCTTTTCCTGAAGAACTCGTGGATTGCTCCGGTTACAGTGCTCCTGATTTTCATTACTGCCGTGAGTCTTCTGCTTCTTAATGCCAAGTGCCTGTTGTCAAGCAGAACCTCAGTGCTTGCATCTTTTGTGAGCGGGTATTTTTCTGCAAAATGAACTACTTTCAGGTTCTTGACCTGCACCTCATAACCAGTAGGTGCCCTCTTATCTTCTCTTATTGCCCCAAAAATCTCAACCGAACTTTCAACAAGAAGTTTTTCTGCATCTTTCCAAAGTTTTGCTGGAACAGAATCCCTGTCAATAATGCACTGAATAATTTCTGATGAGTCCCTGAGAACAAGAAACCTTTTCTGGTTTGAACCCCTTTCCCTGTAAACCCATCCCCGTATTGCAACCTCCCCTTTTCCTTTTTTTATTGCTTCCCTGATTGATGTGAATTTTGTTGATGTGGATTTCATGCTTTAAAGGTTGTGAATTTAGGTATTTAAGTTTGTTGTTTTTTGTGAGGATACAACAGGATAAAAGCAAGGAAGCAGGCAGGGGGGTTTTTAGAAGAGTTTATAACTATCATTTAAACTTCTATTAAAAAGATGACAATGATAAAAATAGGTTACCGCCAGGAATGCAGACAGGAACAAACCCTCCGAATTGAGCAAAAGCAAAAGGTAAACATGCGTTGCCTTGCGAGATTAGAGTACTTGCTTTTGTTAAATAAAAGATTAAAACACCGTGTATTCCCGGGTGCGTTAAGAGGGTGGGAGGGTTTACAGAGCGCCCATAAAGTGCTTGTGGATCGCAATTCTTCTGGTGTCCTTATAGGGGGTCTATCAGAGAAATTGTGGAACCCGGAAGTAAATAAAGAAGATTTATATAACTCTAAGGATGTTGATGTTTTAGTTCTTGATAAAAGTTTTGAGTTATCTAAAAAATTCGAGTTTGGGATTGACTGGTGGACACCAAAATCTGAAAGAATAACCTTTAGATTAGGTGGGGGTAAAGTGGAATACATAAAGTGTGAATGGTTGGAGAACGGGCATGGAATACCTCTTTCTTTTGGAGTGGATAAAAAACATCCTCTTGATCCTGGTTTATACATCCCAAACAGAGAGTGGATTGTTAGAATGAGGGAATATGAATCAGATGCCCATATCGATTATGGGAGAGTTGAGGTAAACTTTGATGGTGATACTTTTGAAAAATTTAGAGATTTAGTAAGGGGGAGGATGAAAGATAATCTTCCTGATTTCATTTATCAAGAATTTCAAGGCCACATTCCACTTCCTGAATGTTGCTTAGATGATTCCATTGATTATCCAGCGGAATTAATCAAATTTGATTTGAAAATACTAAGAGGCATAAACGGGTTTAAAGGAAATTGGTTTTAGAAATGCAGAAAAAATAGAAATATTTATATAGGGATCATTCATTCTTATTGAATAAACATTCACTTTAAATGAAGATGATTCCAAAAAATACCGCTAAGTTGCTTAGGTTTTTAATAAGAAACATTGAGAGATATGGTTATAACATTAATCAGATATCTAAGTTTCTAAAGATTAGTGTGGGAAGTTCTTTTAAAATCCTTAAAGATTTGGAAAGGAATAAGATAGTTACTGCCCAAAGTATAGGTAATGCAGTAAATTATAATCTTAATCTTGATAATCCTGAAACTGTAAAACTATGCGAATTGTTAATTCTTGAAGAAAGAAGAAGATTGGAGGGTTATGCTAAACTGTACAGCGAATCTCTTCGGGAATTTGAGGGGGCAGAATTAATTATCTTATTTGGCTCAATCTTGACAAAAAAAGAATTTAATGATGTTGATGTTTTATTTGTCACAAACAAATCTAAAGAAGTAAATGAATTCTGTTTAAAATTATCAAGAATAAGAACCAAGCCAATCGTTCCATTGATACTAAAAAAAGTGGATTTAATTAAGGAATTAAAAAATAGAAAAGAAGTAATCTTATCCTTAATCAGGGAAGGTATAATCTTAAAAGGGGAATCTGTATTTGTGAAGATAATTAAAAATGTCAAAAAATAAATCGCGATTAGACTGGTGCCTATCTAATGAGAACAGGTTGAAGAGAATACCCATTAATAACTTAAAATCAAAAGAGCATATCGAAAAAGCAAAACATAATCTTTTAGCAGTGGATTTTAATATTAAAGGTGGTTTTAATGATTGGGCAGTTTCTCAAGCTTATTATGCTATGTATCATGGGTTGTTAGCGATTTTATACAAATTCGGATATGAATCCAAAAATCATGAATGCACCATAAGTGCAGTTGAGCATCTTATTGACACAAAGAAAATAAAATTGGATATAGAAGATGTGATGTTTATACGAACCACGGAACAGATGAAAATGCAAGATGCTAAATCTTTAAGAGAGGAGTTTCAGTATGGGACAAGGACAGATATAGACAAGGAAATACTAAACAGTCTTGTTAAGAGAGCAAAGGAAATTGTTGAGAAGATTGAGTTTGTTTTATCAGGGAGTTAAGTTTATTAGGGAGTTAAATCTTAGTGCAACATTGCGAAAAGGAACCGAAGAATAGGATTCTTATGTTATTTTATCCTGCTTTTTTTGGCTTCTTCTTCCATTTTTTCAAGCCGGTCATAGTAGTCTGGGAATTCCTTGAGATGTGCCAAGGCAATCTTGCCTGTCATTATCGGGTCGTCGTCAGTAACATTGGTCTGCTTGTCGCGAGAGCCGTGTTCTAATTCCACATTCATTCCTGCTGTGAACTGAGAAACATCAAAATCATCCCATTTGATGCCGAATTTCTCTCCAACCTGCCTTGCTTCTTGTTCAGTGAATTGTTTTTTGTGTTTCATCTTAATTTAAGTTGTTCAACCCCATATTTTTCAAATTCTTCTTCAATTGCTCTAGCAATTTGTTCTCCTGGATTTAACTTTCTATATGCCTCAGGGAGTA
>JAHJQH010000048.1 GCA_018819375.1 Nanobdellota archaeon | reverse complement strand
TGCCTTGCTTCTTGTTCAGTGAATTGTTTTTTGTGTTTCATCTTAATTTAAGTTGTTCAACCCCATATTTTTCAAATTCTTCTTCAATTGCTCTAGCAATTTGTTCTCCTGGATTTAACTTTCTATATGCCTCAGGGAGTAATTGAATAGCACTACTCAAAGCATAGTATTGAATATTTTTTGATTCGACTGCTGCTTGAACACTTTGTCCATCATCTCTTAATTCCATCCTGTTTGTGAGGCCAAAAGCAGCGAGTATAGGTATTTCTGCTTCTTTTAAACTATTAATTGTAGTCAGTAAAGAACCACCAGTTGTTGTAACATCTTCAAGAACTATGGTTTTTCCTCTTGGTTCCCCAACGAAATATTTATCTTTTGGTGCTCCATGATCTTTTGGTTTTCCTCTTCCCATCGGTAGGACATGACTATGGGGGGCGTAACTTGACGATTTTTTAGCCCATTTATATTGAGTAAGCACTCCGAGTTTTGTTGCTCCTTCAGGAACACCATAAAAACAATCCGGCTCTAATCTTAGATTTCGTGTAAATGCAGTTACATATTCAGTTAACTGGTCTAGCAAAAAAACATCTTCCGCGACATTTCTCCAGTTAACATACCAATTTGACATTCTTCCAGATTTCAATTTAATTGGTTCTTTAAAGAAACCAATCACCTCATTATCTAAAACAAATGCATCAAATTGTTCTTGATTAAAAACCCCCATATTATCCTCTTGAATTATCCTCTTGAATTATCCTCTTGAATTATCCTCTTGAATTATCCTCTTGAATTATCCTCTTGAATATGATTAAACCCTGTCTTAACCATATCCTTACAAGGTTTGATATTCCGAATATAACCAATTATGCAGTTATATATGTTGTTATTTTTGTGAGAGAAGTTATTTTTGTGGTGGGGTGTTATTTTATGATTTTGGCAGCGGGGTTATTTAGGTTTTGGTGGTTTGGGTTTTGTGGAAGTTTCAAAAACAATAAGATATTTAAATAAAGGTCTGTTGTAGCCTGACATGAAGAATAGATATGTTGGTTATTTGATAGTTGGAATTGCTGTATTAATGGGTTTTGTGATATACTCATTTAATCATGCTCTAGAAGAAATAGTTAGTACTGCCTGTTCTCACGGCCAAAGCTGTCCGATGTGGGGAACAATAAGCTTACAAACGAGTATTAGTTTAGGGATGATGGCATTCATAGCTTTTGTTGGATTATACTTTGTCTTTTTTAGTAAAGAAGAAAAAAGAGAGGGCATTAAAATTAAAAAAATTGTTAAAGAAGATTATCAGGATGTTATGATGGAATTAAGTAATGATGAAAAACTCGTTTTTGAGAAAATTTTAGAATCAGAAGGAATAATATTTCAGTCGGATTTAGTTGATAAATCCAACCTCCAAAAAGTTAAGATTACTCGTTTGTTGGATAGATTAGAAGGAAAAGGATTGATAGAGAGGAAAAGGAGAGGCATGACTAATATTGTCATTCTTAAACACCATGGGTCAGAAAGCAAGTAAGGGTGATTGTTGTATAGTTGTCCATTACAGTGAAATCGGGACTAAAGGGGGAAACAGGGTGTTCTTTGAGAAAAAACTAATGGAAAACATTAGAAACGCCTTGAGAGAAAATGCCAATAGGGTTTATCGAAGATATGGCAGAATAGTTTGTATCCTGAATTGTAATCAGGGCTCAAGCAATGTCAAACAAATAGATAAGATTAAACAGGCAAGTGAGATCAAGCAGATTTTAGAAAAGTTACCAGGCATATCTTATTTCTCTTTCTCTGTTAAAGCAGAATTAGACTTAGAAAAAATCAAGAAGAAATCCTTGGAGTTTTTAGAAAAAGAAAAATTTGTCAGTTTCAAGATAGAAACCAAAAGGTCAAACAAGGGATTTCCCCTCACCTCCTTTGAATTAAACCGAGAAGTGGGTAGATGTTTAGAAGAGAAAACAAAGAAAAGAGTTGATTTCAAGAATCCGGAATTTGTTTTGCATATTGAGATTGGTGAGAAAGAAGCTTTTATTTACGGGGGTAAATGTGGGGGGATTGGAGGGCTGCCAGTAGGCACAGCAGGGAAAGTGATTAGTTCTTTATCAGGAGGCATAGACAGTCCGGTGGCATCTTTCCTGCTGATGAAAAGGGGCTGTAAGGTTATTTTTGTTCATATTCATAACCAAACTCAAGCGAGAGGAGTTTTGACAAAGATTGAAGAGCTTGTTGAGCAGTTAACAAAAATGCAGCTTAATTCCAAGCTTTATGTGGTGCCGTTTGAAAAAATACAAAAAGAGATTATCATGAATGTGCCGTCAAAATTAAGGATGATTGTCTATAGGAGATTTATGATGAGGATTATTAACCAGTTAGCTTGGAAAGAGAAAGCCTTGGGGGTGGTCACAGGAGACAGTGTTGGGCAGGTAGCTTCCCAAACCCTGGAAAATCTTAATTGCATTTATGATGCTTCAAGATTACCTGTGCTTAATCCATTGATTGGAACAAACAAGGAGGAGATTGTGGAATTGGCAAAAAAAATAGGAACTTATGAGATAAGTATTCAACCTTACCCAGACTGCTGTTCTTTCTTAATTGCCAAACATCCAGAAACTAAAGGGAAATTAGAAGAGATTAAGAGGGCAGAGGAATTTATCAGGAATCCTGAAGAGTTGATTAAGGAAAGCATAAAAAACGCAGAAGTTAAGAAATTTAAATTCTGATGAAACTAGTTTCATACAAGTGATTATAAGGTGTTTCAATGTTCATTTCTGCAGGTGATGCCAAGATGAATCAAGAAATAATTAGTATTAAAGGAATGCATTGTAAAAGTTGCGTGAAATTAATTGAATCAAGATTAGGGTTATTGGACGGGATTGAAGAAGTTAAGGTAAATCTTGTCAATGACGAAGCGGAAATTAAGTTTGATTCAGACAAGGTAAGTTTAGAAAAAATAAAATCAGAAATATGTGCATTAGGATACTCGATTGGAGATAAAAAAGAAAATAAACTGAAAAATGGGAGAAAGGGGTTCTTACAGGGATTAATTTATGGCTTGATTCCACATATAGGGTGTATTGCTTTTATCATAGGCTCGATATTAGGAGTTACGGTTTTAATGAAGTTTTTTAGACCTCTTTTAATGAACAGGTATTTTTTTCATATTTTAATTGGAGTTTCATTAGGATTTGCAACCTTGTCTTCTGTTTTGTACCTAAAGAAAAATGGATTATTGTCCTTACCAGGGATTAAGAAAAAATGGAAGTATTTATCTGTTATGTTTGGCTCCACGATAAGCATAAACCTATTGTTGTTTATGCTGATTTTTCCATTATTGGCAAATGTGTCTATTGGGCCATCTTCAATAACAGGAGCAGCTGTTGGAGTTGCAGGTGAGAGGGGCATAAACTCTTTGATTAAACTTAAAATAGATATTCCCTGTCCTGGTCATGCTCCTCTTATTTCCCAAGAATTAAAAACCATCAAAGGAGTAACTGGAATAAAATTTAGTTTCCCAAATTATTTTGAGGTTACCTATAATTCTGCAGAAACATCAAAACAAGATATGCTCTCATTAGATGTTTTTGAAAGTTATAAAGCAACTGTCATTAGCGAGTCCATTGCTGACCAGGAGGTTCAAGAAGAAAACAATCAAGAAGAAAACAATCCTCCTGCCAGCGGAAGCTGTTGTGGTGGGGGAGGGATATGTGAAAGTGAAAGTGAAAGCAGTTGTGGCTGTGGGGGATGAGCAAGATATTAAGAAATAATAAACATTATAAGTAAAAGAATGCATTAAGAATAAATACACATTGAGTAAGGATGCATTAAGAAAGAATGTATTAAAAAGAAATACATATGAAAAAAACAACAATCAAAATCAGTGGAATGCACTGCCAGAGCTGTGTGACTGTTCTTGATAAAGCATTGAATAAGGAGAAGGGAGTTAAATCAGCAAGTGTTAATTTTTCAACAGAAAAAGCCGTGATTGAGTTTGATTCAAAGATAACAAATGAGCAGAAATTATTACAAGTGATAAGAGACAAAGGTTATCAGGGATATTTAGTTGAAGAGCGCGATTTATTAAAAGAGGAAAAAAGAAGAAAAGAAGAGTTAGCCAAATTAAAGTTCAAATTTATCTTAAGTGCGATTTTTGCTGTTCCTACTTTGATTTTAGGCATGTTTTTTGTGAAGAACCCAATTCCATTTCAGGATTTGATTATGTGGGCTTTAGCTACACCCGTGCAGTTTTATGTGGGGAGGTCATTTTATCGGGGAGCTTGGACTGCCCTGAAAAATAAAACATCAAATATGGACACTTTGATTGCCATGGGCACGAGTGCTGCTTATTTTTATTCTGTTTATGTTGTCTTGTTTGCATCAGAAGGGCACCAATATTTTGAGGCAGCTGCTGTGTTAATCACGTTGGTGGTTCTGGGGAAATATTTAGAGGCAGTAGCAAAAGGAAAAGCTTCAGAAGCGATTTCAAAACTAATGAAGGTAGGGGCGAAAACAGCAACAGTAATAAGAAAAGGGAAAGAAGTAAAAGTTCCCATTGATGATGTGCAAGAAGGGGATATTGTTCTTGTCAGGCCTGGAGAGAAAATCCCTGTTGATGGCGTGATTATTGAAGGCCATTCAACTATTGATGAGAGTTTAGTTACTGGCGAGAGTATTCCTGTAGAGAAAAAGAAAGGAGATCAGGTAATTGGCTCAACAATTAATAAACTAGGTAGTTTTAAGTTTAAAGCAACAAAAGTAGGAGCAGAGACAACTTTATCAAGAATAATCAAGTTAATTGAAGATGCTCAAACAAGAAAAGCACCAATTCAGAGATTCGCTGATGCTGTTTCTGCTTATTTTGTACCTATTGTCATTTTAATAGCAATAATCACTTTTGTAATCTGGGTTTCAATTTTACATTCTTCAATCCATTTTGCCTTAATCACAGCTGTTGCAGTCTTAGTGATTGCCTGCCCTTGTGCCTTGGGATTAGCAACACCAACTGCGATAATGGTTGGAACTGGAAAGGGCGCGAAGCGTGGAATTTTGATTAAGGGTGGTGATGCTTTGGAAACTGCCCATAAATTGAGGTTTATTGTTTTTGACAAAACAGGGACAATCACCAAAGGAAAACCAGAAGTCACTGATATTATTGGTGATGACAAAAAAAAGATTTTAGAGATTGCTGCTAGTATTGAAAAGAATTCTGAACATCCTCTGGCAGAAGCAATTGTTGAAAAAGCCAAGCAAAACAAAATTAACTGGAGGAAGGTTAGTGATTTCAATGCAATAGCTGGAAAAGGAGTAAATGCAAAAATTGGAAAGAAAGAGTTTTATTTGGGAAATTTGAAATTGATGGAAGAAAGAAAAATTAATTTAGCCTTGTTTAAGGAAAGAATTGTTGAACTAGAAAATGAAGGGAAAACAGTTATGGTCTTATCTGAGAAAAAAACTGCTCTTGGCTTGATTGCGGTTGCTGATGAAATTAAAGAGGACTCCCCACAGGCAATTAAAAATCTGCAGGATTTAGGTATTAATGTTTATATGATTACAGGTGATAACCAGAGAACAGCTCAAGCAATTGCCAAAAAAGCAGGAATACAGAATTTCTTTGCTGAAGTTCTGCCAGAAGAAAAAGCAGATTATGTGAAAAAGTTGCAGGAAAAGGGAAAAGTTGGGGCAGTTGGTGACGGGATTAATGATGCTCCAATGCTGGCACAAGCTGATATTGGAATTGCCATGGGGTCTGGAACAGATGTTGCGATGGAAACAGGCAGTATTGTCTTGATGAGAAACAGTTTGTTGGATATTTCCAAAGCAATTAAATTAAGCAAGATGACAATGAGTAAAATCAGGCAGAACATGTTTTGGGCCTTGTTTTATAATTCCTTAGGCATCCCTATTGCCGCAGGCGTCTTGTATCCATTCACGGGATGGCTGTTAAACCCGATGATTGCCGGCGGAGCAATGGCCTTAAGTTCTGTCAGTGTAATCACTAATTCTTTGTTGCTTAGGGGGAAGAGGTTGTAGTTATGGACAAGGAAATTATCAGAGAGTATCCAAGAGGATTAGAATTAATTCTTAAACTTAATAAACCCGCAGAATTTTCTAATATCTCCCCTAATGAATTAAGAGCTAATGTAGTTGGATATGAGCTTTTAGAAATTAGGAGAACGGCAATAGTAAAAGATGGAAAAGAATATGAAATCCCCCCTGAAGCAATATATGTTTTCTTTATGAAAGAAGAGGGTTCTCTTGATATTCCAATAATTCAGCACCATATTTATGTTCCATTACATTTAGATAATTACGGTTTTTCCCCAGAAAAAACAACGAAGATTAATCCTAAGAGGTTAAAATTAAATTTATCTAATAGTGGAAGGAAGGTTTATGATAAGATTTTACACCTCCGTGAGATTAGATTATCTGAGTTATTAGAATCAGTAGGGTTTATGATTAATCAATCAATGGAATTTGATTTTGAGAAGGCTATGAAGGTGATTAAAAATGATTTTGTAGGCAAGTACCATCCTGGAGAATTGAAAAGAATCTTAAAAGAAAAAGAGGATATTTTAAAATCAAAAAATTATTCCCCTCACGGAGAAGAAGTTATGAAGGGTATTTGTAGTGATGCTGGGGAATTAATCAGGAAAGTCTTGGTTAATTTAAGAGTTGAGAAAACGCTTGGTATTCTTGAAAAGTCATTTATTGATGAATTATCACATAATACCACTATTGTTTTTGATAAAAAATCTGGTGAATGGGCCATCATAAATTCAAAAAGCCCAAGAAAATTTTATAACCTTGTTCCTAAAGAGAATTTAGGAGAATTTGGGGTGAGCTTGGAGAATGATGAATGAATTGGTTAATCGCTGTTAAATGCCCTGAACGAAGTGAGAGTGCAATGAGGTCGATAAGTGTAGGAGTTTGGATTTTGGCGTACAATAATGTTTATATATGAAGGCCAGTTCTCTTTAATCAATATGGTTAAATCAATATGGTTAAATCAATAATTTTCGATGTTGGTGGAGTGTATCTTCAAGGAAGTTTTATTGATTTTGTGAATAAATCATATAGAGTTTTAGGAATTGAAGATACTTTTCACGCTGATAAGGAAGTTGTTTTTGATTCTGATTATAACAGAGGAAAAATTACTGCTGAAGAATGTTTTAGAGAATATTTTGATGTTCCTATTTCTGATGAACAAATGGAAAGAATTGTTGATTTATGGACAACAACATGGAAAGCAACGGATGAAATGCTAGATTTAGTAGGAAGACTAAAAGGAAATTATAAACTAGCAATTTTATCAAATTCTGATTTAGTGAATTCAAGAAAATATATGGAGAGAGGTTGGTATTCCTATTTTGATGTTTTAGTATTATCACATGAAGAAGGACTTCTCAAACCTGAACAAAGGATTTATGATATTACATTAGAAAGATTAGGTTTATCTGCTTCAGAATGTGTTTTTATTGATGATCAAGAAGATGCGTTAGTACCAGCAAGGAAAATGGGAATGAAGACTATATTGTATAAATCTACGGAACAACTGGAAAGAGAACTGGCCGATTTAGGTCTTAAAGTAAACTAATTCTAGCCAAAATCCAAATTGAGTATAACATTGGGGATAAAAGAAGTTTTCGTAGCGTAGCGGAGAAAATTTGGGTGGAGAAGTCTGCAGCGTAAAATTTTGGGGAGAGCATTAATTTTTCCGAGTGCATTATTTTTTAAGGGCTTAAATTATGTACATTGTGATGACCATAAAGCTTATAAATATGTGCATTGTAATGTACATCATGAAAAGGGAACAATTAGAAGAGTTCAACCCGTGGTGGATTACTAAGAAAGTAGACCCTGAGTTAGCTCTGCCTTTTAAGAGGGATATATATCCTGAAATCAAAAAATCCATAGGGAGGAGGTTTATTCTCGCGTTGGTTGGATTGAGAAGAACTGGAAAAACCACGATGGTATATCAGTTAATAAGTGAGCTTATAAAAGATATGATTAATCCAGAGAATATTCTATTTTTTTCATTTGATGACATTGCTTTTGATATTGATGAAGTAATTGAAACCTATAAAGAGATTCATAAAAAGGAGTTTAGGGAAGAAAAGGTTTACATTTTCATGGATGAAATACAGAAATGCAGGAATTGGGAGAATAAAATAAAAAAATATTATGACCTTTACCCGAAGATTAAATTTGTGATAACCGGGTCAGAGTCCCTTTTTATCAGAAAAAAAACAAAAGAAACTCTTGCAGGGAGAATTCTTGAGTATAAACTGTATCCATTTAATTTTGCGGAGTATCTTAGGATAAATAACATTAAACCAGAGTATGGAACAAGAGTAAAACCTTATTTTTTAAAGTATCTGGAAAGAGGGGGGTTCCCAGAAACATTTTCTATGGAAAGCGAAAGGGAGTTTAGGGAATATATAAGGTCTATTGTTGTAGATAAGATTGTGTATAAGGATATGCCCGCAATATTCGGGATAGATGATCCTGGGTTTCTTATACTTCTTATGGAGTTGATAGCAAAAAATCCCGGGATGTATATAGATTATCAATCATTAAGCAAGCAGTATGGGAAGGACAGAAGAGTAATCAAGAACTACCTAAACTACCTCGAAGAAAGTTTTTTGATAAGAGTGTTGATAAACTACAGAAGAGGTACTACTAATTTAAGAAAGAGAAAAAGGGCTTACCCTTCAGATAATGCATTGATTTACTTGTATAACCGCAAGTATGATGATGCTCTTTTTGGAAAGTTGGTTGAAACAGCTATTGTCAATGCGGTTGGCTCTCCTTTTTTTTGGAAAAATGGGAATGAAGTTGATATTATTCTTGATGAAATCCCGATAGAAGTCAAATACAAAGGGGCTATTAAAAATGAGGATTTGAAGGGTGTTGCAGAATTCCTTAAAAAATTCAAAGGGAGGAAGGGAATTGTTATAACAAAAAACGCGGATAGGGAGGTTAAGATTAGCAGAGGCAGAATTAAACTAATCCCTGCACTGAAGTGGTTTATGGATGGTGCATCTGGTAAGGGCTTGAAGCATGGCTGATATGAAACAAGTGCTCCTTGGAGGAGAGTTAAAGAGAATATATCAAATTCTTAAAGCATATGATGAAGGCATTATTGTTAATCCTTCAGAAGACTGGGAAATGGATTATTATGAAGAACATATTGCAGACAAGAAGGGATTGAAAAATATCCTAAAAAAAATTGAAAAACTCTTGTCAAAAAAAGAGTTTGTGGAAATTAATAAG
>JAHJQH010000047.1 GCA_018819375.1 Nanobdellota archaeon | reverse complement strand
TTTATAAACAACATTTAAATAGTTTTCTATTAGATTTATAAAGTTTATAAATGAAAGAGCTCGTTTTGGGCTTTTTGATTTAAAGAGGTTTAAAAAACTAAAGAAGAGGGGGGGAGGAACTAATGGCAAGAAAATCTAAAAAATCTAAAAAAGCATCTAAGGAAAAACAAAAAAAAGGAGTTTTTAAAGGAGCTGTTAAAGGCGCTGTTAAAGAAAAAAAACAAGGAAAATCCACAGGAAGTGAGGTAGTTAAGCAAAAATCCCAGAGGACCGAGATAAAAATACAGAATATTGTTGTTTCTTCAAGTTTGGGACATGACATACCATTAATCAAGCTTGCTGAAGCACTGCCAAACACAGAATATAATCCTGAACAGTTTCCAGGTCTTGTCATGAGAATCAAGGACCCAAAGACTTCTGCTTTGATATTTAGTTCTGGAAATATAGTTTGTACTGGCGCAAAGTCTATAAAGAAAGTTAAAGAATCTATTAGCAAGATTATCAAGAACCTGGCAAAAATCAAGATAAGAATCAAGATAAAACCAAAAATCACGGTCCAAAACATGGTTGCGTCAGGTTCAATAAAGATGGACCTCAATCTTAATTCACTTGCAATGAAATTAAGAAACACGGAATACGAACCTGAACAATTTCCAGGTCTTGTTTACAAATTACCTGGGACAAGGGCAACGTTCCTCTTGTTCAGCAATGGAAAGATTGTGTGCACAGGGACGAGGTCTGAGGTTAAATTAAGGGAAGCTGTTGCAAAGCTTGTTCAAATCTTAAAAAAAGTAAGGTGAATAAAGGGAAACAGAGAAGAAAAGTCTGTCCAATCCTCATTTGTAAGAAGAGGTGGTTAGGAGGGGAAATGTGGATGCTTCTGAACAAATAGAGAGATTTAAGGAATTTTTGGATAGTGATTACAGAAAAGAGATGCATAAACTGGATAACAAAGGGATTCCGAGCCTGGAAATTGATTTTTCCATGCTTATGAAATTTGAGCCTGAACTTGCAGATCTCTTGTTGGAAGAACCTGAAGAAGTCCTGAAAGCAGCTGAAATTGCTGTTTCTGATTTTGGATTTAAGACTGATTTTAGAGTCAGGTTTTTTAACCTGCCTAAGAGCCAGTTCATAATGATAAGAGATATCAGGAGCAATAACTTAGATGATTTCATTTGTATTGAAGGATTAGTGAGGCAATCTTCTGATGTGCGGCCGCAGGTTGTTTCTGCGAGATTTGAATGCCCTTCTTGTGGAAATATTATCTCCATACTTCAACTTGATACGAGATTTAAAGAGCCAACAAGATGCAGTTGCGGGAGAAAAGGTAAATTCAGGCTTATCAGCAAGGCGCTAGTTGATGCTCAGAGACTGGTTATGGAAGAGTCTCCTGACATGCTTGAAGGAGGAGAGCAGCCAAAAAGGTTATCTATTCTTTTAAAAGAAGATTTGGTAGAGCCAAAGATGGAGATGAAGACAACACCTGGAAACAAAATAAGGGTTGTGGGGATTATCAAAGAAGTTCCAATCATGCTTAAGACAGGAGCGCAGTCTGTTCGTTTTGACCTTGTCATGGAAGCAAATCACATAGAATCTATTGAAGAAACTTTTGAAGAAGTGAAGGTCAGTGAAGAAGAAGGAACTAAAATAAAAAGTCTTGCGAAAGACCCGCTTGTTTATGAGAGATTAATCAATTCTATTGCTCCCTCAATATATGGTCACGAGAGAGTTAAGGAGGCCATAGTGTTGCAGTTGCTTGGGGGAGTGAAAAAGATAAGGGGAGACGGCACAAGGACAAGAGGAGACATACACATTCTTCTGGTCGGAGACCCTGGTGCTGGAAAAAGTGAGATTCTCCAGTTTGTTTCAAAAACAGCACCAAAAGGAAGATTTGTTGCAGGAAGGTCTACAACTGCTGCCGGCATAACTGCCAGTGTCGTGAAAGATGATTTTTTAAGAGGGTGGGCTCTTGAAGGCGGAGCAATGGTCTTGGCAAATAAGGGAGTTTTATGTATTGATGAAATGGATAAGATGAGTGTTGAAGATACTTCTTCTTTGCACGAAGGCATGGAACAGCAAATCCTAAGCATAGCAAAGGCAAATATCCAGGCAACACTCAGGACAGAGACAACCATACTCGCAGCTGCAAATCCCAAGTTAGGAAGATTTGACCCATATGCTCCTATTGCATCACAGATAAACCTGCCTCCTGCATTAATCAACAGGTTTGACCTCATATTTCCCATAAGGGACCTGCCAAACAGGGAGACAGATGAAAAAATTGCATCTCATGTCCTAAGAATTCAGCAGAATGCCGGAGTGGTAATTAGTGAGATTGAACCAAAATTCCTGAGAAAATATTTTGCATATGCGAGACAAAAAGTATCTCCTGTCCTCACAGATAATGCTGTTGAAGAAATTAAGAAATTTTATGTTGAATTAAGAAATAAGGAAACAGCTGGAGAAAGAGAGATTAAACCGATTCCTATTTCAGCGAGGCAGCTTGAGGCGTTGGTCAGGATGGCAGAAGGCTCTGCAAAAGCGAGATTGTCAAAAAAAGTTGGCAGGCAAGATGCTAAGAGGGCCATTAATCTCCTTAGATACTGCCTGATGCAAGTTGGATTTGATTATGAAACAGGACAAATAGACATTGACAGGATTTCTACAGGCATCACTGCTTCTGAGAGGTCGAGAATAGTGATTGTCAGGGACCTTATCCTGAATCTTGAGAAGAAGCTTGGGAAGTCAATTCCAATTGAAGACATAATTGCAGAAGCAGGAGAGAAAGGCATTAATGAACCTCAAGTAGAAGAATCCATCGAGAAACTAAAGAGGGAAGGGTTTCTTTTTGAGCCAAGAAGGAATGTCATAAGCAGATTGTAAGATGAATGGTCAAATAAGGGAAATTGCGCATAAACTCTGGATTTCTGATTTAAATAATGCGGAATTTAAGAATGGCGGATTAGTTGTTTGGGGTGATGTAGTTTCGAGGGTTAATCTGGTTGGGAGCATTGTTGGAAAATATGGTGAAGGAGAGAGTTATGTTTCCTTAACTGTGGATGATGGTTCTGCTGGCATAAGAATCAAGGCGTGGAGTGAGGATGTCAGGAGGATAAGAGATGTGGGTCTTGGTGATGTTGTCTTGGTTGTCGGCAGGTTAAAGCAGAGTTCTAATGGAGAAGTATTTGTTTCTCCTGAAGTTGTCAGAAAAGTCTGTTTTGAGTGGGAGCTGGCCAGGAAGCTGGAACTGATTAAGGAGTTTGGATTCAAGAAAGAGGTTGGATTCAAGAAGCAGGAAGGGAAACTTGTTGCTAATGATTTTCCTGAAGCTCAGGAAGAGTCTTCTGTTGAAGTTGTTGAAGTTGTTAAAATAGGTTCCATAAGGCAGATGATTCTTGATTGCGTGAAAAAAGGAAATGGAATGACTTTTGATGAAATCAAGAGAGAGATTGATTATCCTGAAGAAGAAACAGATTCTGCAATTCAGGAACTCCTGAATGAAGGCGAGATTTACGAAACCAAGGGAGTTTATAGGTTGTTGGGGTGATTGGGGGTTGGGGTGAGGTTGGTTGTGGGCAATAACTTATAGGAGGGGGTATTTTCTTAGAAATAAATTTAAGCACAAGAAGGATTATATTTTGGAAGATTTCCTGTAAAAGAATATTTTATTTTTTCTTTAAGAGACATTGGATATCTAAGTCCTGTTAATTCAAAGACTGCTTTTTCCCCTTCTTTTTCTTTTATTATTTCTACAATTGCTGAAGAAACAAAAAGGTCATTTTGAGAATTTCTAAAAAGAGTGTCACCTACTTCTTCATCTTTATGAGTTTCAAAGATAGATCTTGCTAATCCTTTTAATTCCTTAAGAGGAATGTCTTTAAGTTGTTCTTTTAAAGAATTTATTTTCACTATAGCATCTACCCTTCTTCTAAATTCTGTTGAAACACTTGGAATCATATTAATAATAAAGTTCCAAAAGATATTTAAACTTAACCCCGGTACCCCTACCGGTTGGTTGATTCCCGGACGGGGCATAATTCTTTTCTGTGATAAATTTGGGATTAAAAAAATGGGATTGGCCTAAGATGGATTAGTCTTAATTTTGAGCTAAAAAACAATAGAGTTTTAAGTTTTACCCCCAACTCAATCAATAATATGAAAACCTACTTAAATGAACAAGGAGAAATTGTTGAGAAGCCAGAAAATCTAATAGATCACTTAGAATTAGAATCTCCTGAACTTGCAGATAAATTAGGGAAAGTAATGCAATGGAAAGCTAATCTTCAAACTTATAGATTTTTTATTTATAGTCTTCCTGCTGAAGATGAAATTAAAATCCATCCTTCTGAAAGAGAAAAATGGTCTAAATATCTTGATTTCATAGATTCTCAGGCAGGAATCCATCAAGCAATACCAACAATAAATTCATTAAGAAATAACAATATGGAGATTACAGGTGATAAAGTTCTTGTGGTCAGGTCTGACAGACCTTTTTTTGATACACTGCTTGCTAAGGACATGCCTCATGTGGGAATATGTGAAGGATATGTAGGAAATGTTATTTCCTATGACATCACAAACTTACAAGACTCTAATTTCTTTTCATTAGATGGGAAAGTGTACCAGAGATTTGTATTAGATAATGCTAGAAAACTTTCAAATAAAGAATTAACCGACTGGGCTTGGTCAAAGATTATGTATGCTATGCACCATCATAACACAGAAGGATTGGAACAATGCATAAATCAACTAGAAAAATCTCAGTTAGGAAATAAAAAAGTTACAATATATGATAAATTCCCAAATATTGACCATTTTGTTTTAAATCATGTTCTAAAAGAAGATGAATTAGCAGTGCAAAATATTCCTTATGAAGAAGCAGAACGGATTGATTTATTGCCTTATTATGGTCAAAGACAAATAAAAGATTCTCAGTTTATTGTTATAAAACATTATCTTAATGATTCTCAAAAGGGGTCAGTTTTTGTAGGTGAAGACACTAGAAGTATCTCTGAGATATATCAATCATTTCAAGAGGGTTTTTCTGAAGAACTTAAAAGACAATTCTTAACCAATTCAGATATACCGGGTGCTCAGCTGTGGATCGGGAAGTTTGTTAGAAATTTCTTAACCACAAAACAAAAAGAACATACAAGTAAAGTTTCATATGAATATCAAGATAGATGGATAAAAAGATACATAGATGAAAAAGGTCTTAAATTAGAAGATAAAACTGTGATAGGGGCTAATGTTTTTTATGGTAAACATAAACAAGAGGTTTGGGGATCTATAATGGACACCTTAGGAAGTGTTTTAATCCCAAAAGGATATGAAAAAACCCCTATGTGTATTTCTTATGGATTTAATGATCAAAGAAGATGTGATGGAAGAATGAGAGCAGAAACATGGTGGGATTTTAGAGAGGGTATTGATATCTACGCGGGGGAATTATTGATTAAAAGAGCTGAACAGGTGATATAAAGAGCATAAAAGTCCTTAGATAACCACAAAACACTACACTGCCCTGATACGGCAGCTTTATTTTACCCCTGCTAAAATTAGAAAGATTTAAATAATAGTAGGGGTAATAGAATTCTATGGAAACTGAAGTTTATATAGAAAGGTCTCTTGAAAAAGAAATCTTAAAGTATATTGGGGTAAAGGAGATAATTGCTGTAGTTGGAACAAGACAATGCGGAAAAACAACTATGGCCAACCATATTTTGGACAACTTAGAAAAGAAAAAACTCAGGATTAAACGGATAAGTTTTGATAACATAAAAGACCTAAAAATCTTTGAGGATGATATCGACCTTTTTATAGAAAATTATGTAAGG
>JAHJQH010000046.1 GCA_018819375.1 Nanobdellota archaeon | reverse complement strand
CGAAGTTTGTTATTAAAGCTTATTTGCTCATCCCCATTTACTGTTAACTTGGCTTTTTGTGTTTCACCTTCATAAACATAACAATCTCCTTTTCCGTCAGTTGTGATTTGAAGATACCATTCCCCAATATCACTCTCTCTTGCAACCCCCATATTATCCTTTATCCATTTGACACTCTTGTCAACACTCTTCCCTTCTCCTTTCAATGCAAGAACAGCAAGAGCAGTCTCCTTAAAACCACAATCACCTGACGGAAAACACCCTTTGACAGAATCCATTTTTGCCTCTAATATGTTAACATAATTGCCCATGTTGGACCTGCCCTGTTTTATGGCAAGCATTCCCAACGCAATCTCAGATACAGAAAGTTTACCATTAACTTGCAATTCAAGCCAACTTAATGCTTTTTGTTCATCATAAACCGTGTCTTCCCCCCTACACATAAAAGAAAATCCTACAATCCACACTAATACAAAAACAGAGAGTATGACACATCTCTTTTTTATCGATACCATCAACAAAAAATAATGGAAATCTATATAAAAACCTTTCTATGTCCTAAAAGAGTAATATGAGCTTAAAGTTTTTGACTAAGGGAAAAAGAGGGAAAATTTATGTAAAAGAAAACATAGCCATAAAAAAATCAAAGCAGGTTCACGTGCAAAACGAAGTAAAGTGGCTCAAGATTCTTAACAATTACAACATAGGTCCAAAATTATTATCTTCTAAAAAAGACAGGTTCTCATATACTTTCATCAAGGGTTATTTTCTGCCTGAATGGATTGAAAACCAGGGCAGCAAAACAAAAATCAAGAAAGTTCTCAGGGATGTCTTTCTGCAATGCAGTCAGATGGACATTCTCAAGGTAAACAAATTAGAGATGCACAATCCTTACAAGCACATAATTATCACAAATTCAGACAAGCCGGTGCTAATAGACTTTGAGAGGTGCTATGAAACACCAAAACCAAAAAACACGACACAATTCTGCCAGTACCTCATCTCAATGAATTTCAGCAAGCTCCTGAATTCAAAATCAATAAGCATTAACCGTAGAGCACTTATCACAGCATCAAGACAATACAAAAAAACCTACTCGCGCAAGGACTTCAGCAAAGTCCTGTCAATCCTGCGCCAAAGCTAATTTTAGTAAACTTTATATTGTCAGGGATACAGCAAAACTCAGATGAAAAAGCCTTACCTAAAAAAGTATGGGAGTATTCTTGGCTTCACAGTATGGATTGTCGACGGAAACTATATCCGGAATCACATAAACCTGGAGTTTAATAATTTTGGTCAGCATCATCGTTTCAGGTTCATACCAAAAAAAGAGTTCTGGATTGACAAGGGGCATCGTGGTGGAGAAGAAAAATATTACATCACTCATATGCTGATAGAACAAAAGATGATGTCAGGAGGAAAAAACAATGGAAAAGTTCTTGAAAATTATGGGCGGGCCCTTAAAAAAGCAGATTTGGCTGAAAAAAGAGAAAGATTAAAATCAATTCCTCACAATCTAAGAAAAAATCTTCCCAAAAAAGAAATTATAAAATTAGTTCATAAAAATCTTTTAAAAGAGTATAGCAACGATCTGAAAGTTTGGGTGGTAGATGGAAATCTCGTCAGGACACTCCTGAATCTGAATTTCACGCAGGGAGGGAATGACAAGTATTACTCTTTTATTCCAAAGAACGAGGTATGGATTGATGACCAAATTATTCCAGCAGAAAGGAAATTTGTCATTTTGCACGAACTTCACGAGCGAAACCTTATGTGTCAGGGTTGGCAGTATTATCCTGGTTCTGAGTTTGACAAAAAACACAACTCAAAAAACAAACTGCCAAGGTATGCACACTCCTCGGCAATTATGATAGAAAAGCTTTGCAGAAAAAACCCTCATCTTTTGGACAAAAAATTAAGAGAAGTGGTTGCTAAATCCAACAAAATTCCATAACATTCTTTATCACCCTGCAGACTGGATTTTTGGAGCTATTTTCCAATATCCACAAGTATATGATGTTTATCAGGAACAGAAACATAAATCTCCCTGCCAGAATTCAATCCCAAGCATCTTGCAACATCCCTGTTAAAATACATTCCAAGCCGATTGTGTGATAACTTTACGATTTTTTGTTTAATCCTCAACAGGGTTTCTTTTTCTCTTATTTCATTAATAGCTTTCTTAATAGATTTCTCTTCAAAATCAAAATAACCACATTTGCCACACTGGTAACTGGTTACAGGGCTATTTGCATCTTGTATTTTTACTTTCACTTTTTCCATAACTTTTTTACATTTTGGGCATATCATTTTCTTTTAACACTTATTACATATAACACCTTATCTTCTAATTTACAGGAGATATAAACTTTGCTACATTCTCATAAAAGGAAGAAAATCTTATAAACCCTCTCAGCTCGGTTGTCTTTTAGGATTCTTTAGGAGCTTCTTGCTTGTCTTTCTCTTCGGCTTATTCCTCTCCATCACCCTCATTCTCCTCGCACCATAATTAACAGGATTTTTTATGAATTTGCACCAGTTGTCAGGAGTACAGACACCCAATGACTGATAGTAATCCTTGTTACTGCAATTCGGAGGAAGCGGACTCTTTGCTTGTCTCTTATGCCACATTGTCTGGCTGTTTACATAACCTTCTTTCAGCAACTCGTAATTTTTCTGGTTCCACTCCTTGACAATCTTCCCAACTTCATCATGCTCATACCCGCTGTTGCTCAGGAAGTTAATCAGGATAAAAAGAGCTCTTTTTCTCCCGTCTTTCTCCATGCCCTTCATTAAATTCTGAATACAGGGCGGAAACAATTCTTCTGGAATTTTTATTTCAGGACCCTGATACCCAGAATAACTCTTTTTCTCGCCAGGTTCAATTTCCTCCAAATATTCCTTTTTCTTTTCCTGCTTTTCAGACCAATCAAAAGCAGAAACAACAAGATACTTTGCTTCCTCTTCTTCTACTTCAATATCATCAAGAAATTTCAATCCAAATTTAACATTTTCCGGCCTTGCCATTTTCTTGTCAAACTGAATTACTTCCTCTGCATTAATTGGAACAGAAACAAGTCCTGTCTTTTCATTAATGGAATAAGCTCCCCTGAACATATGTCTGTTTGAAATCAGCACAGTGTCAATGTCAACAACAGAATAAACATCTTCCACAGCAATTCTTTCCTTAAGATTCTCCTCAATCACACCCTTTAAAAACAAGGCAACTATCTTCGGACATTCTGGGAAAAGGAGCCTTGTTTCTTTGCCTTTTACAATTTTTGGAAGGGCTTTCATGGGGATGCCAATATGAAAACCAGAACCTCCGGAAAACTTGCAAGAAATATGCTTCATCCCATAAAACTTCAATGCCTCAATCAGGATAAAAGCAGTAATTTTTGCATATTCAAGATTCTTCGTGTCAATGTCCATAACAAGGTCAAAACCTTTCCTGTTCTGGTCCAGTTCTTTTCTCATCATGCCGGGCTTCAACTTGAAAGGGTCATACCATTGCTCTTCTGAAAAATGAAAACTAGTTGCCCCTTGCTTTGCGAATTCAAAAACATCTCTCTTGAACTGCAGGATATCAGGCCTCTTTCCAAATCCCTTGCCGCCAAAATTAACAGCCATTTCCCTGTCCTT
>JAHJQH010000045.1 GCA_018819375.1 Nanobdellota archaeon | reverse complement strand
TTTTTTTGTTTTTATTCTTTAATCTGTTCTCTTATTATGTAAGGTGTGCTTTTTAGAAAGAGATAAGAGGGTGTAAAGTGAGATTATGAAGTTGAAGTTCTCTGGCGTATTAAATGACGTAGATGGGATAAATCAGTTTCGAAAGGTTTAAATAGTGTTTGGTGAATATGTCCTTGATTCAAAAATATATTTGAGATAAACTAAAAAATGACAAATACAATTACAATTTTAGAAGATTCCCTTGCTGATTTGAATTGGTTTCAAGAAAATTCTGAAGAATTAAGAGGGAAATATGAGGAAGAGTTTGTTGCCATAAAAGGAAGATCCATTGTTGCTTTCGGTCCTGATGTAGAAATTCTTTTTAGAAAATTAAAAGAAAAAAGAATAAATAAGAATGAAGTTTTAATTGAATTTATTTCTCCAAAAAACCATATTGTAATATTATAATTATGAAAATTAAACTATTAACCTAGATGGAAAACAAAAAATCTCATTATCTTAATTCTGTAGTTCTTTTAAGAGGAAAAAGAGGTTTGACAAAGACAAAGTTTATTTTAGATACTGGAAGTCCAAACACGATTCTTAGTCATATGGATGCTCGTAGATTACAATTACCTTACAATACTAAAGAAGAAATAATAAGCATTGGGGGGCAAAAATATCAAGGATATTCTTATCCAAAGATGAAACTGATTTTTTTAAGTGAAAATAAAAAAATCATTAAAGAAGAAATGAAAGTTTTGTTTGTAAAACCAACATCCCAAAGACAAGAGATTGATACAATGCCTACGATTATAGGGACGGATTTTTTAAAAGAAAAAAAATATAAACTTTTTTGTGACATTGCAAATGATGAAGCTTATTTAGAAAAAGATGAATAATTACATCTCTTAATCAACTCTAACCACCTACCTTAATGTTAATCTTCAATACCCATAATCCAAACAGGACTGCTTGGTGTTTTGATTCTGGATTTGGTCGCAGTAAATGGGGTCTTTTTTCATTCTTGCCTTTGCAAAGAGTGCATTGTCCTTGCATACCTGAAGCTTGTGGGCATTTGACGGAAGAAGCTCGTTGCATATTTCTTGGTCTGCTTTTACTGATGCCTTGGTCATTATGACTGTGATTGTGCATTCTCTTCTTGAGAACTCATCAATTATTGTTTCGCAAAATGACGCATCCTGATAAACCACTGCCTTGTTTACTTTTACTCCTTCAAGACATTCCTGTTTTTCCTGTAGTTCAAGACCATCACAAGATGCTTCTGAATAAGGAGGGACTTCCACTTTTTCAATACAACCTGAAGTGATGAATAGTGCGAATAATAATATTATTGCAAGAGATGTTATTTGCTTTATTCCTGGTATTTTCATTATCATATTTGTTGTTCTCTTGTGTATATAAATTTTTTTATACTGGTTCTTGTTTGATGGGTTGTTGGTATTTGTGTTGTTGTTTTTTTGGGTGTGGGATTGCGTTGTTAGTGGTGTTTTGTTAGTGGTCTTATGTTTTATTTGTAGTGTTTTATTTGTGGTATCTTATGTTTTGTCAAAATGTTATCTCCATATTCCTACCTTGATTTTTGCCATATCAAAGATTTTTCCCAGTTGAGTTATGAAATTATACTTGCAGTCTTTTGGGCAATTGGTTGGTTCTTCTCCTAAACTTAGCTGACATTCTCCATCACCGCAGCTTGTTATGACAAATGGCGCCCAGCTTGTTGTTTGTTGATTTGATTCATCTTTTACTGTTGCAACAACCCGACAATTGGAATTTATCTGCGTTACTGGGCAGGTGCTGAGCCCCCTATCATTAAGGTCATAATCAAGAGACCTTGTGCACGAATCAAGGCCTTGGCAATTTATTGTTCCAATCTGCTGTTTGTTTAATTCTTCTCCTTGAGAATCAGGTGTTGCAAGGAATAGTGTTATGTCATTGTTTCCTGGGAAGAATGTGTCATCATTTGCAGTTACAGTAATCGTGAGAATGGTTTGTTGTGGCGTGGTTGTTTGCTTTTTTTGGATGATTATGTCTCCTGATTCTGGTTCTAGTATTTCAATTGTTGGGGTATCTGGACTTATTGGCTGGCAGTCACAAGAACCATATCCTTGAGAGTTTGTCTGGCAGGAGCCAGTGTAAGAAGAAGTTCCATATAATGTCCTGCATCTTTCA
>JAHJQH010000044.1 GCA_018819375.1 Nanobdellota archaeon | reverse complement strand
TAAGTATGCCATCGCAACTAATCAAAGCAGCACTCTTGAGCATGACCCCCATCTCGGAATTGAGGGGAGGCATTCCTTTTGCAATAGCATCAGGAGTCTCTCCAGTTCTGGCCTTTATCATTTGTGTCATTGCAAACATCATTATCATCCCACTCATCTACATCTTCCTTAACACTATCCACCGCTACTTCAGCCGCAATACTTATTACAAAAACACATTCAACAAGTACATAGAAAAAAACCGCCACAAGATTGAGAGGCACATAGGAACAAGAGCAGAATTCTGGTTAATTATGCTCCTGACAGCAATTCCCCTGCCAATGACCGGCGCATACACAGCCACGATACTTTCGTGGTTCTTCGGCCTCAAGAAACGCAAGTCCTTCCTCGCAGTCTCACTCGGAGTAATTATCGCAGGCATAATCGTAACCTTAATAAGTGCTGGATTTTTTGAGTTGATAAGATGATTTTGATTTGATAAGATGAAACAGGGAAAAATATGTTTACCAGACTACGAGGGAGGAAGCATAGTAAATCTAATGAGTTCCATAGCACAATCTTTTGGAGCAAAGATAGTTTATCCTCCGCTTAGATTATTACCTTCAGAAGAATTAAAGAAATCAAGGAACATAGCACTTATAATCCTTGATGGGATCGGGTTTGAGTATCTCAATAAGAAAAGCAACAAGTATTTTTTAAAACAAAACTTAGAACATAAAATCACTTCAGTGTTCCCACCAACAACAACATCAGCAATACCAACATTTCTGACAGGAACTGCACCGCAACAACACGCTTTCACCGGCTGGTTTACTTATCTAAAGGAAATAGGAGTGGTTTCTAAGATACTTCCTTTTTCAGCAAGGATAGGAGGACCACCATTCAGCAAGTATGGGTTTAATATTAATGAAGCATTTAATCAAAAAAGCTTTTCAGAAAAAATAAAGGCAAAATCCTTTCTCATTAGTCCAAAAGAATTAACAAATTCGGATTTTACCATACTAACTTCAAAAGATTCCAAGGTCCTTGGCTACAAATCCTTAAAAGGATTTTTCAGAAAAATAAAAAAAGCAGTTAAATCAAAAGAGAAAAACAAGAGAAAGTATATTTATGCTTATTGGCCTGGATTTGATTCATTATCTCACGAATATGGGGTAGGAAGCAAAAAAACAGAGGAACATTTTGAGGAGATTGATAAAAGATTAAAAGAATTTGTTGAGTCTATCAAAAACACTGACACCACTATATTAATCACGTCAGACCACGGTTTCATCAATGCTTCCAAGAACAAAGAAATATCCCTCAAGGACCATCCAAAACTAAAAGATTGCCTGACTCTCCCACTCTGCGGGGAAGCACGAACAGCATATTGTTATGTTCATCCTTCAAAAGCAATGGAATTTGAAAAATACATAAAAACCAAACTAAACAAATTCTGCTATCTTTACAAAAGTGAGGAACTGATAAAAAAGAACTTCTTTGGATTATATACTCCAAACCCAAAACTATTTGACAGGATAGGGGATTATGCTCTCTTATTCAAGGAGGATTATATCATTGATAATGGACTTGATATTAAAAAGAAGAAAAAAGAAAAATTTATCATAGGCCACCACGGAGGCATAAGCAAGGAAGAAATGTATGTCCCACTCATAATCCTGAAAACTCCCGCAACATTTAAATAATCCAATTTCCCCCTAACATAACATGCAACAAAAACAAAGAGGGGACATACTTCTGGTTTTAAGCAAGACAATTCAGGCAGTTGAGCAGGGGGATGTTAAGACAATAAAATTCATGAGTGACAGGATAATAGATTCTGCAGGAATATTTCAGGATGAGGACACAATTACCATCACCGTCGTGATTTATTCCTTAAGCAAGATATTCGCAAGGGACGACTACAAAAAATACAAGGACTGGAATCTTTTCTATGAAAACACCATAAATAACCTAAGGGACGCCCACTCCAACTTGAAAAGCAAAAACATTCCTGCTTACAGGAAGAATCTCAAGAATCTGACAAAGGGAATAGATAAGCTGAGCACCAAGCTAAAAAGTTTCATAAAAGATGTCCTTGAAAAGTCGCATATCTCAAAAGGAAGCAGGCTGTACGAACACGGCATCTCCTTAGGCAGGGCTGCAGAAATCCTCGGCATCTCAAAATGGGAGCTTATGGACTATGTTGGCAAGACCGGAATACCTGATGTGAAGGAAAATATTAACATCCCCATTGCAAGAAGACTGAAAAAAGCAAGGAGTCTGTTCAGATGACTGACTTGGTTTTTGACTCAAGTTCAATAATAAGCATTTCATTAAACAATTTGCTCAATATAATGGCAGAATTAAAAAAACATTCTGAAGTGGAGTTCTTAATCCCCAAATCCGTGAAAAAAGAAATAATGGACACGCCACTAAAATCAAGAAAATTCAAGCTCGAGGCAATTATGCTAAGTTCTATGATAGGCAGTACATTCAAGCTTTTTGACAGCACAAATATTCAGAAAAAAGCCATTCACCTGCAGAATCTTGCAAACAGCATATTCACGGCAAACGGGAGATTAATAAAGTTGGTTGATCTTGCTGAGATGGAAGGACTGGCTCTCGCAATATTCCTGAAAGTTCCTTATGTTGTGGATGAAAGAACCACTAGACTGCTGGTTGAGAATCCAAAGAACCTCCACATCATTCTCTCAAGAAAATTTGACACTGAAGTTTCCCAGAACCAGCAAGCCCTTAACAACTTCCTCAATGAAACAAAAGGAACAACAATCATAAGGTCTGTTGAGCTGATGACCATCGCATATGAGAAAGGACTTTTTGACAGTTACAAGAACAAGAATGTTCCCGGAGATTTCGGGAAGCAGATTCTTGAGGCAATTTTATGGGGCCTCAGACTAAAGGGATGTTCCATCTCAACAGATGAAATCTACGAAATCATCAGGCTGGAACAACACTGACACTTTCTTTTGTTCTGCTTGTCTGTGAGGTGTTAGGGTGTAAACTAATCCTGTTGTTGCCAAGGATGATGTGACTATCAGATACCAAGTTCCCTTAATACAATCATACCTCCTTCCTAGCACCGACACATCTTATGACCCTTTAGAGACTTTTAGATTCTTTGATAAACATTTTAGATTCTTTGATAAATCTTTTTCCTATGACCTATTTTAGTTATTTCAATGATTTTATGGTTAAGGTTGATGTCTGCAATAACTCTATAATCCCCAATCCTCATCTTATAATCTTGCCTCCCAACCAATCTTTCAAAAAAATGTAAGGGGTTTTCTTTTGTTGAAGTTATCTTGTTAAAAATTCTTGATTTTAGATTTTTAGGTAGTTTATTAAGAGAATCTATCGCACCTTCATCAAATCTTACCTCATAACTCATAAACCCAGCCTCTTCCTTGCTTCGGGTTCAGTTAAGAATTTTCCTCTTTTGATTCTCGTTCTTGCCCTTTCAATTTGTTCAATTGTTTCTTGACTTAGTTTTGGTTGAGTTTTAC
>JAHJQH010000043.1 GCA_018819375.1 Nanobdellota archaeon | reverse complement strand
TCTGGCCTTTTGCACTTGAGATTATCTGGTCTTTTTTTATCCCGAAGACCTCAAAAATCTTTTCTATGGAAGGAATTATCTGATGATTGATGTAGTATTCAGGGTCATAATTTTTTGCTTCTGAAGGAAGTTCTGCCTTGTCCCTTATCATCCCTGGCCTGGAGGTTATGACATAATCTATCTGGCTTCCTGGCGAGGTGGTCATTCCTTTTTCCTTCATCTTTCTTGCAACTGCAACGTGAGGACCGATTGCCCTGTATTCAGAAAGCCCCATTTTCAATTTGGTGCTTATTATCATTAACTTAATGTCAATCTTGTTTGAAAGGACTTTTTTTATTATTTCCCTGGCATAATTCAGGGCATTGTCCATTTTTCCTTCCCTGAGAATCATCTCGAGGACTTTTTTCTGCGTGCTTCTTGCAATCAAGCTCCAGTCTCTTCGCACTGTTTCGAAACCAACTATCTTTATTTTTCCTTCGTCATCTATCAGGGCATATTTCTTTTTTGCACCTTTTGATTCTCCTTTTTTTGAGACAAAAATTCCCCTTTTGTAGAAATCCTCTAATTCGAGCTCCATAATGCCTGGAAGCGACTTGTTGATTTTCATTAAGAATTGTTTTGCTTCTGTTCTCTTGTGTTTTCCAAGTTCAATGCTGCAAGAATCAGTATCCCCGTAGATGACATTCCCGAAATATTTTTCTGCTTTTTTTATTACATCCTGAATGTAATACCTCGCCCAGGCTGTTATGCTCTCTGCACATTCCTTAGAATACCATCTTGCTCCAAAGAAACCGAGATAACCATAAGTTGAGTTTCCAATGGTTTTAAGAGCATAACTTCTGGCTTTTAATGCGTGATTTTGATTATCATCTTTTAATTTCTCCTTGATTTTTGACCTCTGAACAAGAATATCTTTCAGAACCTTTGGGATAAATGCCTGCTTGGAATTATCAAAATAATAATATCTTCCTTTTTTTATTTCGGGAGTCTTGTTGCCTTTTGAATTATTTAATGTTCCTGGAGAGATGTTTTTTGAGATTATTATCGTCGGGTACAAACTAAGGAAATCAAAGAATGCGATGTTTTCATATAATCCTGGTTTTGGTTCCATAACAAATGCACCTTCATATGTCTGTGTCCTTCTTTGTTGGATAATGTCGTATTTTGGCCTGTTTGGGCAAATCTCATTAAACTCTTTTGCTTTTCTGAGCAGGTAATTCTCAACTAACTGTCCATAGGTCATCCGGCAGACATCATAAACAGGCATCCCAATAAGCTTGACTAATTCGTGAAGATTTGGCAGGATTTTCTGACAGAGCCTGTAAGTAAGTTCTGCATCAAAGAGATTGTACTCAAAAAGAGATTCTAGTTTCTCTCCTTTGTCCCACATAGATTCTATCTTGCTTAGGTCAAATTCTTTTTTTCCCTGTAACAGGAATTCCTTTGCAACAGCATTAAGAGAATAAGAATCAAAATTCAATGAATTTCCCATTATCCCGCTTACAAACCTGAATACGTCGATATGCGGAAGGCCTTTTATTTTTGCAGAACCTGTAAAACCTGATTTTCTTATTCTTACCTGGGAGTTGTCTATGCATATATTCATTGGAATCTTGTATTTTTCTGCTCTTCCCTTAAGATAAGGAAAATCAAAACCATCTGAGAAATAACCTATGATGTAATCAGGGTCATAATGTTTTATTGTCTTTATGAACTCTTCTATGAGGTGAGCTTCATCTTCAACAAGAGTCAGATACTGCACTGATTTTTTGGGTTTTTTCCAGGAGATTATTTTTCTTATTTTTTCTCCGTAAAATGCAAGTGAGATAATCGGATCTCTTCTTATCTTGTCTATGCCACTCATCAACCCATATGTTTCTATGTCAAATGCTAGAACTTTTGGATTATCCAGTGAATCATTGCTAAAGGGTTTGACTTCTCCTTTTATTTTCCCCTCGTGCTGTTCTTCTATTTTAACTTCGCAGAGCTGGAGAGGGAGTATGTTCTTCTCGATTAAATACCTCTTGTGAAATGGAATATCAATTTCTTTTTTCTCAAGACTCATTTTTTTCACTTTTTCTTTTATTTCCTGTATGTCAGCTGGCTTTTCAACAGTGACTTTTATTGCATCAACTGGCTTGTCAAGATATGATTTTTTTTGCATCTCTGTGCTAATGACCCCATCCATTAATTCTATTTTTTTTTGGTCTTGTTTTGAACCTGAAAGCACCCAGAAATGCGGTTTCATAGAATCATCATAAACTACTATCCTTTTTCCTGCTTTTGTCCTTCCGTAAACTATGACTGTTCCCTGCGAATTGTAGTCAATATCGAGCAGGTAGAATTGTTCAGTGGTTTGTTTTTTTTCTTTTTCCATTTTTTAGTTATTCTGCTTTTTGCACCAACTTAAATTAACCATTTTATGATTTCCTCAATTCCTTGGAGGATAAGATGTTTTTTTCTTATTTCTTCCTTTAACGCGGGGGTTGCATCCTTTAAGTTTTTTAGTGTTATCAGATGAATTTCTTTTCCAATCTTCTTCCCAATCTGCTTTACTATTGGTCCTATTTTTGTCTTTCCAATGACTAATAAATCAATGTCCCTCGCCCCTTTTAGATTTTCTGTTGCAGAGCCGAATATCAGTACCTTGTTGTTACTGTTAAGATTCTTCTGTGATAATGAAACTAATTCATTAAGCAGTAAATCCTTTTGGCAGGCCCTTATTAATGCCTCTTTTTCTGCCAAAACGAGGTAGTCCGTGAGAGTGGGGCATAGAGAATTAAGTTTGTAAAGATTGAGCCTTCCTTTGTTCTTTTTTATCAGAATTCCCTGCTTTTCAAAATAACTGAGGTATTTTCTGGTAGTCGCGTGTGGTTTTTTTAATTTTCTGGAGATATCTGCCAAGTGCAGTTCTTCTTGAGTGTGCAAGAATGGTTCTAAATATGACCATATCGTTCTTTTTCTTACCATATCGTTCTTTTTGTAACGATTGATATTTAAATCTTTTGGTTTTGGTGGGTTGGGGGTAAGTAGGTAAGAAATATCAAGACAATTTTTCCTGACTGAAATTTACTTTTGAAGGGTCAAAGATGAATGCGTAGTTGGAATCAAAATAACCGCACCTGAAGTGGCTTAATGAAGTTCCTGTTCTCTTGCTCAGCATTAAGGAGTAAAAATAAACTTGTGTTGGTGAGTATTTTTCCTTGAATGCATTTGGCTTGTAATCCCACACCCAGATGTTTCCGCCTTCTATCCTAAGCAGGTCTATGTGGCCGGTGAGAGGATCTTTTATGTTGATTATTTCTGATGGGATTTCTTCTGGTTTGGCCCAGATTGGGACTTCAGTCGCGATTGTGTGGGGGTCTCTTTCCAACAAAAAAGATTGGACTTTTGAATGTGCTGACTTAAACCTGCTGTGATTAACTTCTAATCCCTGCCTTGTTAGTTCTGAGATTTCATGTCCTGTTATCTGGAATACTTTTGCAGGTATTGTGAATTTTAAGCAGGAACTTCTTGGACCTGTGTTAAAATAATGGTCTGGACAGTCAAACATTACAGTGTTCAAATAATCCTTCAGAGGTGCGAATCCGTTGTTTGAGAAATGATTTAATTTATGCTCGTGAATGGTGTAGTAGTATATCCCCCCTTTATGATTCAGAAATTTTGATTTAATCATCCTTGATAGTGAGAGAGGTTAAGGTTATAAGCATTATCCTGTTGTTACCTTAAAGTGATGATTAATAGAAAAGTTTATAAAGTATTTTGATTTCATAATTATTATAAAAATGTTCCAATTAAACCCTTACAAATTGCCAATTGAAGCTTATCTTCGTATGAACGGGCAGGAGATTAAGGTTATTGGCAGCCAGATATGGCTTGAAAATCCAAATAATCTTAAAGGCATTATTAAAATTGGACAATCTGAATCAGTAGAATGTGATTTTTCTCTTGAAAGAATAAGAAACAAGATTTTTTTAGTGTGTCTCACAGATAATAAAGGCTTCAGAACCAATAATCAGGACTTGATGAACCGGGTTTTTAACCTTAATGAAAAATGTGATGCAGAGGGATTCAGGTATGAAAACCTTGACATCAAATTTCTTTATGAACCTTCTGATTCTAAAGGGTTATTAGAAAATTATTGTAAGAGATATAATCTCAACATTCTAAAAGATTAAAGCAAGGATTAGTTTTAAATAATGCTGGGTTTTCTTTATTTTATGGGATTAAACATAACTGAGATAATACCAAAAAAAAGAATTGAATGGGGAGAGTTGAAGAGCAGGAGTCTTGCTGTTGATGCTTCGCAGATGTTATACCAGTTCATCAGCTCCATAAGGCAGCCGGACGGGACTCCATTGATGGATTCAGAAGGGAGAGTCACAAGTCACCTCGTTGGCTTGAGTTCAAGAATTCCTAATCTTATTGAGAAAGGACTGAAACTTGCTTTTGTTTTTGATGGTGAGCCGCCGAAAATGAAAGGTGTTGAAAAGCAGAGGAGAGATGACAGGAAAAAAGAAGCTGAAAACAAGATGGGAGAAGCAGAGAGTGATGAGGAGAGTTTGAAGTATGCAAAGCAGTCTGCCAGATTAAACCCACAAATGATTAAGGAAGCAAAGAGCCTTGTTGAAGCTTTTGGTCTCCCTGTTGTTCAGGCACCTTCTGAAGCAGAAGCCCAGTGTGCTTTTATGTGCAAAAAAAGAATGGTTGATTTTGTGTCAAGCACGGATTATGATGTGCTTCTTTATGGTGCTCCAAAAATGGTCAGGAATCTCACTCTTTCCAAGCACAGAAGGTTTGCTTCTGGTGGTTATGCAGAAGTTTATCCTGAACTTATTGAACTTGGATGGGTGCTGAAAGGACTTGGGGTAACACAAAAGCAGTTGATTATGCTTGGGATTCTTGTAGGTACTGATTACAATCCCAAGGGTGTTAAAGGAATTGGACCGAAAAAAGCTCTTGAAGCTGTGAAAAATTATGAAGGAAAATATGATTTGATGTTCAGGGAATTAGGTGCTGTGTTTGATTGGAAGAAAATTTATGATGTTTTTGAGAAAATGCCTGTTGAAGAAAAGATTTCATTGGAATGGAAGCCCCACGATGAGGACAAGATAGCACACCTGCTCATTGACGAGCATGATTTCAATGAAGAACGGGTTGAAAAGATGCTGAAAAAACTCAAACACTCAAAAAGAGCAGAAGAAAAAGCACGAGAGCAGAAGGGTTTGGGTGATTTTGTTTAAGCAAACCACCTCCTTAAATTTCTCCAGCCCCCCCTCATTGCTTCTGTAACCTTCCTTCTCCAATCTGGTGGGAGCTCATTTATCCTGTTTCTTATTTCACGATTGTTTTCCTCAAGGATGCCTTGCATTTTTCTTATTGCTTTCATCCTAATAGTTTGTTGGGTGGGGGATAACCTACCACTATGCAAAGATTCATTTAGTTCCTCTATCCTTCTTTCTGTTCTTCTCCCCCTAACAGCCATCTGATAAATCTCAGAAGTGAGTTCCCTACTTCTTGCATTGTCAGCATCTTCTTGATGTGCCCCTCTCCTGATACCTCTTTTAATTTTTTCCCTGAATATCCCTAATTCCCTTTGCATCCTTGCAGATAGGTTTCTTGAAGCTCTTTCCATCTCTCTTTGTATTCTTGCTTCATTCCAAGGAGGGGTGGCGTTTCTTCCTCTTTCCATTATCCTTCTTTGTTCTTCCTGAATATAACCTTCATATTTTCTTCTGATGTTTTCATATTGAATCTGATACTTTGCCTCTCTTCCACCCAACTTTGCACCTTTCCACGCTTGTTTACCCCCCCATTTTAATCCTTTCCAAAACCCTTCTGCTGCTTTACCTGTTCTTTCTCCCCATTTATCCCAATCAATTCTTGATGCTCTTGGGGTTCTTCCACCTCCACCTCCGCCTAAGCCGTCACCTCCACCTCCAAATCCACCGCCGCCATTTCTCCCAAGCCATCTGAGGAAGAAGATGATGATGCAAAGTGCGACGACAATCCAGATAATTAAAATTCCTGTGCCGGAGATGAAATCAAGTAACTTTGCTATGCTTGGACTGATTCTCCTGAGATTTTCATTGCCTGATAATTTTGCAAAGAAAAATGCGATTAACGCATAAACAATTGCATAAACCAGCCATTTTCCTCTTGAACCCCTGAGTGATTGAAATGTGTAGTCAAGAACTACCCAAGGCAGAACAAGGACTACACCAACAAGAATAGCCATACTCATTGCACCAAAACTTGTTGTCAGCGCAAGAAAATATTCATTTGGAATAAAAACAACTGATATGACAGAAATCAACAATGCGATGATTGTTGCTGCTCCCCGATTATCGTGGAATAATCTTTCTGCGCCCTTTAGCAGAATTGCAAAGAGGATTATTGCTATTCCCAGTTTAAGAATCATAACATTCCCGGATAGTGTTCCAAAAAACTCTTCAATAACATCCATTCCTGTAATAGGTGGAACATATGGCTGAATGTTTGTGAATGAAAATATCATCTTTTTTTAAATGGAACTCTCAACTTGTGCTATTTGTGAGAGTATCTTTTTTCCCTTTTTTAATTTATTAATATTTGCTTAATGAATAAAAGAGCACCCATACTCCAAGCAGGACAACCACAATATTATAAACCGGACTTGCGGCAGATACTGAAATTGGAATAATTTTTTGTTCTATCAAAAATGGCAGTGCTCCTGCGAGTATGATTAACACTCCTGCTAAAAACATGCTTGACTTTTTCATAGTGACCACCTCTTTAAAATCAGGTGCAATCCATAGATTTAAATGTTTCGGAATTGGGGATTTTTCTATGACCTCGCTAAGACAGGCATTGGAAAAAGAATTGTCGGCCAAGGAATTAAAACTAGTGCCAAATTCTTTTGATGTTGTAGGGAATATTGCAATATTTTCTGAATTTCCAAAAGAGCTGAAAAGAAAAAAAAGGAAGTTAATTGGAAATACCCTTCTTAAACTGAACAAGAACATCAAGACAGTTGCAATAAAAACAGGAAAATACTCTGGCAGATACAGGACTCCAAAACTAAAGATAATTGCAGGAGAAAAAACAAAAGAGACAACCCACACGGAGAATGGAGTAAGAATAAAACTAAATGTTGAAAAATGCTATTTCTCAGCAAGGACAGGAACTGAGAGATTGAGAATTGCGAAGCAGATAAAGAAAGGAGAAGAGGTGCTGGTGATGTTCGCAGGTGTTCTTCCATTTGCCTTGATTATTGCAAGGCATTCAAGAGCAAAAGAAATCTATGCTGTTGAGATAAATGCAAAAGCATACAAATATGGGCTGGAAAATATCAAGTTAAACAAAATCAAGAACATAAAATCATTCAAGGGGGATGTGGACAAGATACTGCCAAGAACAAATAAAAAATTTGATAGGATTCTTATGCCCTTACCAAAAAGTTCTGATGATTATCTTGAGCTTGCATTGAGCAAGTTAAAAAAAGGTGGGGTAATTCACTTTTATACCTTTGTCAATGAGAACGAGTTTCCTGACGCAGCTGTGAAAAGAATCAAGAAATTCTGTAAGCCAAAAATCCTGAAAATAACCAAGTGCGGTCATTATGCTCCTTACACTTACAGGGTTTGTGTTGATTTTAGACCCTTTTCTTTGCAAAGAAAAGCCGCCTCAGGGTATTGTTGCGGTTCAGCCAGCAACAGACCTTCACTCACAGACTCGTGAAGGAAAAGAAAGCAATATGGTTCGCTCGGAGCTCACAAAAGTGTGAACTTCAGGGTTTGAGACTGAGTGGTATCTGAGGATTATATAAAACGAGCAAATGTTAAGAGAAAAGATCTTAGTATCCCTAAAGATAGTTATTAACTCTCAAGGGGTAAAAAACAAAAGATTTATAAATAAGTTCTGATCCTCTTTTTAAGAAAGAATGGCAACGAATAGGAGAAACTTTTTGAAGGCGATGTTTGTTGGGGGGGTTTTAATTCAGATACCACCCTCTGAAGAAATACCAACTTTTAATCATTATGGGTACTTTAGGAAAGGCTCAGAATCATATCGAGAAATAAAAAAACTAGCTGATTTGGTTATTCAAGGAGTCTCCTTTTCATATTCCATCCCCCATTCAACTAAAAGTCCATCCCCCATTCAACTAAAAGAGAGAATAAATCTTTCAGTTTTACCAAGAAACAAAAAAGAGTTTAGCCATGAGAGCATATTAACATTCTCTACCCCTATTGAAAGTTTTGATTATCAAACTGAATATTTTCCAAGTTTTGCTCATTTAAAAAATGGAATTCAAACTGTTTTACCACAAAAGATAAAAAATATCTTAAATGAACTAGAAAAAATCATAAGGGGGGATGAAGTGGAATCTATTAATTATTATGGTGACCTCGTGTTGGATACTGCACCAATTAGAGCCCCCAAATATAAAAAAGAGCATATTAAACAAGAACTCCTAAGACAAATGCTTCCAACATATCAAAACTTTTGGAGAAGTATTCAACCAAACAAAAATACCTCACTTTTCAAATAATCAGCCCCATATAAGCTTAATATAATTAATAATATTCTTGCTTTTATTCAACTTAGTTAATATATCCTTACTTAAGAGTGACAACAAACCGAAAGATTTATATACTAGTTATAACATCAGAAATAATAACTTAATCGATAAGCTAAACAATTAAAAAATAATCAAAGTGAGATTCAAAATGAAACGCGATTTATTCCAAAAAGTAAGCCCCTTAGGGCAGGGACAGCAAAGTGAAAGTAAGCAGCATAAGGAAGCAATGAGCTTAGTTAATCGAGTAAGCCGGATCCTTACAAAAGTACAATCAAACCCAAAAATGTATGAATGTGCGCACGATCCTCAAACAAATGGTCGTTGGATGAGTCATTATCTAAGTGATGTAGTAAATACAATATTACTGGATATATACCACACAACCTGCTTAAATGGATTTGAAGCTATTCCCGAGTTACCTTTTGAAGTAAGATCTTTTGTTAATCAAGCAAAAGAGTATAGGTGTGATGGAAGGTTTGGGGATGTACTTTGAGTTTTTTAAGAAGATTTTGACACATCCTGTGAAACCAAAAGATATTTAAACAAGTGTCTATTTATTTGGACAGGTGTCAAATAAAATGGACATTAAGGAATTATTTTTCGAAGAACCCATGAGAGAATTTGGTGTCAGGGAAGTGGCAAGGAGTCTAAAAATTGCTCCAACTACTGCAAGTAAGAAACTCAGAAGTTTGTTTAAGGAGGGGTTTATTGAACATAAGAAAGAGAGAATCTATGATTTATACAGGGCAAATAGGGAAAATGAGATTTTTAAAGATCTCAAAAAGAATTATGGGGTTAAGAAAATTAGGGATTCTGGTTTGATTAAGGAATTAAATAAATTTTATGGTAAGCCTTCAATTATCCTGTTTGGTTCTGTTGCCAAAGGAGAAGACACTAGCTCAAGTGATCTTGATTTGGTGATAATCTCAGAAAAGATAAAGGAATTTCCTCAGAAAAAGCAATTTGAAAAGAGATTAAAGAGAGATATTCAGATGTTTGTAGTTAAGGAGATTAAGGAGCTAAGAAATAAGCATCTCATCAATAATGTTTTAAATGGTCTTGTATTACAAGGGGAAATAAAATGGATTTGAATGATTGTTTTAAAAAGAAGTTAATCATCAAGGTAAAGGTAGATAAAAATAAGGTAATCTCCCTTTTGGAAGTTTCAAAGATAAAGGAAAATGCTGTAAAAGATGTTAAATTAAATGAAGAAAACATTACGGCTTATGTTTCTTTTGCATATGATTCCTTAAGGGAAACTCTGGAAGCCTTGTGTGTTTCTTTGGGGTATAAGGTAATATCTCATCTTTGCGTTGGAGAACTTTTGAAGGGGGTTATAGAAGAATTTGATTATAATTTATTTGATAGAGTAAGGTATATCCGGAATGGAATAAACTATTATGGTTCAAAAATAGAATTTGAGCAGGGAAGGGATTTAATCAAAAAAATATTTGAAATGAAGCACAAGATAATCGAAAAATACTTTAAGGGGTTTTGCTAGGTGTTGTAATCGAGTTCTTGACAAGGTATTTAAACTAAAGGTTATTTCATTCCCCTGCAGACGAGATACATTTCCTTGCTGTGTTTTTTTGACTCTTGCGGCTTTGTAAGTTTGGTGAAATGAAATTTCTTTCTTGCTTTTTGCATTATTATTTCCTGGTCTGAATTTTGAAATATTTTGCACAAGAAGTTCCCATTTTTTCTCAAGCAGGTTATTGCAATTTCTAATGCGGTTAAACTCAAATCAAGACATTTCTGCTGATCTATCTCTCTTATGCCTGTTGTTTTTGGGGCAAGGTCACTTAGCACAGCATCAAAAGGAGCATATTTTTTTATGCCTATTTGCGTTTGTTTTGATGTAATATCTCCTTGGATGAATATTGTTCCTGGTATTTCTTGTATTTTTGTTATGTCCACGCCTACAATGACTGCATCTAATTTTTTTAATGCCTGTATCCACGAGCCAGGCCAGCAGCCAAGGTCAAGAACCTTGTCATTTTTCCTTACAAGAGCGTATTTTTTGTTGATTGCAAAGAACTTGTAAACACTTCTTGCCCTGTAACCTTCTTTTTTTGCTTTTATCGTAAGTTTGTCTTTTTTCATAAGCCTAAGTCAAGAAAGGGTTTTTTTGTTCTTATTGCAGTTGGTGCTTCTCCGCCGTGCCAGGATTGTTTTGGATGAATTCTCATAGAGAACATCCTTTCTGAATTATCATCAAGTACTATTGCTGAACCTTTTAAGGAAGGAAGATTATTTAGGTGAGTTTGTATGTCCTCTGAAAGATAGGTCTGCATAATGTCCTCAAGTGCCTTGATATCAACCCTTGCGGTTACCCTGTGCGAGATGATTATGTCACTTTGTGTTATTGCCTCCTTGGCAATTTCTCCTGGCTGTTGTGTTGCCATCACCAATGTTATGCCTGGCTGTCTTCCCTCCCTTAAAATCTGAACAAGAGCGTCTGTTGCCGGAGTTATTTTATTTATGGGAATAAACTCGTGTGCTTCGTCGAGAAGAATCCATACCAAAGGCATTTGTTTTTCTTCTTTTCTTATCCCAAAATAATCCTCTTCCTTTGATATCATCTTCATCTCTTCCAGTTTTCTCACTTCCATTCTCTGCTGCAATACTTCTTTTCCAAGAATGCCCATAACCATTGTTTTTATGTTCCAGTCAGTGTAACAACTCAGATCTATGACTGAGATCTGGCCTGATTTTAAAATATCCCCGATTTCACTTCCCTGCTCACTGAAAATCCCCCAGGATTGTGCTGTATTAAATAAGTTGACAGCAGTATGTTTTGTCTGCTGGTCTGCATTCTTGTCCTTTTTTATCTCTTTTAATATAGCTTGAATAGATGCTATCTTTTTTTCAGCAACTGCCCTTGAAATCAGAACTCCGACCGGACTTAAGAAATCAAGATTAAATGCCTTACACCAATCGTCGGAGGAGAGATCTTTTGGCTTTATTGAGAAATTGTAGTCCACAGGGATTTTTCTTTGTTTGTATTCCTGAAATTTTCCTTTGGGGGTGTAAACCTTGACATCGAGTGGCTCTGGCCTCAATCCCCATTCTTTAAGTAGTCCCTCCTGCCTTATATTTGGGTATTTCATAGACCAGAAGATTCCTAAGGTGTCCAAGATAAGAACAGAGAGATTCTGCTTAATTTCTGTGGGGAGTCTGGCTATGCCTTCTGCTATTACCCCGAGGGTTGTTGATTTGCCTGTTCCTCGTTTTCCACAAATTAGAATCACATGGGAGGTTGAAGCGTCAAGATAAATCTTGTTGCTTAATGCAGTTGTCTGACCCATAGTCACATACTGCTTCCCCAAGTAAACGGCGGCTTTCAAACCAAGCTCTTTTTTCTTTTGCTCTTCCCTGCCAATGATTATGTCATAAGCCACATATTTCAGGTTGTTTGTGCTGATTTAAATGTTTCGTTGATACGACTATTTTTTGGTAGAAGCAGAAAAGATTAGAGGATGTAATTTAAAGAACTGATTTTTATTTGGCGTGGAAATTTTTGCGACGCGCACCCCACGAGAGATCCTGTAGTAGTAGCTAAGGCTGCCGAGGTCGAACCTGCTGTTGTAGCCGCCACGACCCACAGGCCAAATTTCTCCTTCTTGTTGGAGATAAACCTGTGCTTTTGAAAACTCTTTAGTTCCTTTTCTTATCTGCTCTGGCAGGTCCTTGAATTTTCTTGTGTAAAAATATCTCACAAAATCCTCTGGGAATCTTTCGATGTCAACCCATTGTTGTGATGGAATACCTTTTATGTCAAATTCGTGTTTTCCTGCGAAAGTTAATGAGTCCTCTTTTGGTAAATACAACTCTTTTTTCTCATTCCAAATCAAGTTTGGGTTTTCAAAGACAGTTAAAATATCACCTTGTCTTTGATTTGCTATGTTAAACCATTCTCCGTAGCTTTGATTTAAGATGTCTTCTGCTAAAGGGATTAGTTTTTGTTCAAGGGTTCCTTCAAAATAGTCTATGAATAATGAGAAAAGCTCTTGTGAGTGTGGGTGCCTTTGGTATCCTGCTTCTTGGAGTGTTTGCAAACTTGATTTTTTTGAGTTAGGATGGTCATAATGCAAGAAGTCTTTTTTTACTCCGGGTTCTATTTCTATATTTTTGTATGAATATGTGCTTTCCATTTTGTGAATTTCTGAGTGTTGTTAATGTGCGGTTCTTGATTTTTTAAAGATAGGTGTAGTTTATAAAGTTTTTGAGTTTATAATCACTTTTTAGTGATTAAGTGGTCTGATACAAACCTTTTTAAGGCGGGTGCGATTAAGTTAAGATGGTGGTATGATATGAACCTAACGTGGATAATAATAATCATTGTGGGGATTATAGTTCTTTGGATAGTCTTTGCTTTTAACAGTTTGATAAGATTAAAAAATCATATTCACAATGCGTGGGCGCAGATTGATGTGCAGCTGAAAAGAAGATATGACCTGATTCCTAACTTAATAGAAACTGTGAAAGGATATGTGAAGCACGAGAAGGCAGTAATCACAGAGGTAACAAATGCAAGAAAAGCCATGCTCTCTGCCAAGACAGTCGGGAAAAAAGCAGAGGCAGAAAATATGATGGCTGGTGCCTTAAAGAGTATCTTTGCGATTGCAGAAAACTATCCAAATCTCAAGGCAAATGAAAACTTCAAGCTGCTGCAGGAAGAATTAGCTGGAACAGAGAGCAAGATTGCTTATGCAAGACAATTCTATAATGATTCTGTGATGGGATTCAACATAAAGATTGAAACCTTTCCTACGAGAATAATCGCAGGTATGCTTGGGTTCAGGCAGAAAAAGGAATTCTTCAAAACAGAATCAGAAGTAGAAAGGAAGCCAGTCAAGGTTGAGTTTTAATTTAAGTATTCTGAGGGGAAATATTCCTTCCAGTCTTTCCCAGAATAAGTTGTTTTATAGACTCCATTTTTTCTCATCTTTGTTGGAAGTAATTCGATGATTTCTTTTTCCCCTTGTTTTAAAACACGCAATAATCCTTTCCAGCTGTTCTCTGAAAGTGATTCCGTGTCTATTACCTTCAAATTAGATGGCCCATCAGGTGTTTCCACACTTTTAATTTTTGTATAATACCCGCTAACAAACCCCAAAACCCGTACTGCATTTTCGATTTCATTGAGTTTTTTATCAGGGATTAGTTTAATTTTCTTTTTTCCTTGAATGATGGACTCTGTGATGGACTCTGTGAGGGATTCTATGGATTCTTTTTGAAAGTAGGAGATTGCAGCGATAAACTTTAAACTAAGATCTTCAAACAAGTAATACATTTCTTCTTCTTTCAAACTCGTGGGATTCATGTAATCTATTAAGACAAAAAACTTTAAAAAGCTGATGATTTTAATTTATTTGATGAAACAGAGCTTTTACTCACAGATTGCAAGTAATAAGAGAAGAACCTTTTTTCTTATCTTCTTCTTTATTGTGGTTGTGATTGGGTTAGGTTATATTTTCAGCCAGTTAATGTATTGGGGCTGGCCTGGAATTATCCTGATTTCCATATTTGCAATTATTTTTCCGATAATAAGTTACTACAATAGTGATAAGGTTGCTCTTGCTGTTAGCAAGGCGAAACCTGCAAGAAAACCTGAGCATGCTCACCTGATAAACACTGTTGAAGGTCTTGCTATTGCTGCAGGGATCCCCATACCAAGAGTTTATGTCATAGAAGATGCTGCACCAAATGCATTTGCAACTGGAAGAGACCCACAGCATTCTGCTATTGCTGTTACCACTGGTTTGCTCCAGAAAATGGATAGATATGAATTAGAAGGTGTCATCGCCCACGAAATGAGCCACATAAAAAACTATGATATAAGGGTTATGACTATTGTCGTGATGCTTGTTGGGATAGTCGCTATTTTGAGTAATGTTTTTATCCGAAGCTTGTGGTTTGGCGGGGGGAGAAGCAGGGATAACAGGGGTGGAGGGAATCTTGGAATGATTCTTATGCTTGTTGGTATTGCGTTGGCGATTCTTTCTCCATTGATTGCTCAATTGATTAAGTTCGCGATTTCAAGAAAAAGAGAGTATCTTGCTGATGCATCTGGAGCAATGCTGACAAGGCATCCTTCTGGTCTTGCAAGCGCATTGAAGAAGATAGCAGCAGACCACAACCAATTAAAAACAGCAACAAACGCAACTGCCCATCTTTTCATTTCAAATCCATTCAAGAAAAAGAGCTTCTCGGCACTTTTCAGCACGCACCCACCAATTGAGGAGCGTGTAAAAAGATTAGAAGAGATGTGAGGTCAACAGTTCTTTCTTGTTAAGTCAAAATCTTTTCTAACTTTATCATAATACTTATGGCTCCCTAAATGAAATTCTATGTAAATTGAGTTCTTAACCTTAACCAGCAGAACCCTGTATTCTATGTTATTGATGTTTAAAGGGTAACGAAAGACCAGAAGTTGGTTCATTTTCCACTTTTTGTAAGATTTTTTTGAACTGATGATTATTGGCTGAATATTTTCATTAATTACTTCAGAAATCCAAGCATAAATCTTTCCTGCTTTTGTTTCCGTGATGAAATTCACAATCTTGTCAAAATTCCCGCCCAAGAATTCTATTTGATAATCCTGTGAAAGGATTTTTGTTACCCTTGTTCTAAATTCTGTTGCATCAACCATCCTAAAGCCCTCTCGTTATAGTGTGGGCGAGATTGTATAAAAAGTTTTGTGCGTTGTAGCGTGTATGTTCAGTGTAAAACCCTGCTTGAGTATAGAAAAATTTTTTGAGGTAAGATTTTTTTGCTTTTTTGTTCATAATTCTTGGGGTTTCTTTTTGCACATAATCTAAAACACTTTCGTGGGTTTTAAAGCGGTTTATTGTTTCATTTAACTGGAATGTGTCCAAGACTTCCCCAGTCTTAAAATATTTGGTGTAGAGAAGGAGAAACCTTACTTCCTTTTGGTATGTTGTTTTTTGGTTTAAGATTGTTGGAACAGCTTCGTTGATAACCCTCCAGTAATCTGAAAGTGTTACTTTAAGGGATTTTGTTGGAAGAATATTCTTTGATATGCAACTTTTGCAGAGGGAATGATAAAATAATGAATGAAGGTCATTAAAATCCATTATTGTTATGTTTATATGTGGAATATGAAAATGTGTTATTTTCTTTCTTCTTGAAATTACAAAAATGTCTATGTCCTTGTATTTTTCCTGATTGATGAAAGAACCTGTGATGAAAACGTGTTTGGCCTTGATGTTTTCAAATATGGATTTTATCAGGGGCAGTCTCTTTTCCAGTATCTTCTGGTTGTGGGGATTGTAGATTATCATCTTGTTAGCGTGTTACTTATTTTATACTAATTTATAAACTTTTCTCTTGTTTTTCTTCATTTTTATAGAAAAGGTAATACTCTCGTAGAATGGGGTTATTGATTACTGGTTAAGAAAATGATTAAGAAAGTTGGAAAGTGAATTATTCCTTTTCTTCCCCTTCTTCTGCAGATTCGGTTTCAACTGTTTCTTCTTTCCCGGCAATCTCCAGTTTTCCAAACTTACCTGCGGTTACCTGTTTGTTTCCCTGGAACTCGTTGCAGTAGCCGTTTGTTAGTTTTACCTTGTCACCAACTTCCACCTTATCCACATCCTCATTCCAAAGAGTTAAGTCAATTTCTCCAGAATCATCCTTTATCTTGGCATTACAGACCTTTCCTGCCCTGCCGAATTTCTGAAACTCCCTCACTTCACCTTTTTCAACAACCTCAGCCTCTATGTCAATTTTTCCTTGTCTTGATTGAATTTCTGCAATTTTCATTACAAAACACCTCCTTTGATATGGGAGGGATTTTTAGGAACTTTATAAATTTATTGATGTTACATATCATACTTTTGTTTGCAAACTCATCAAATGTTTTTATGTTCAGAAACAGATTCTGGTTCTATTATAATCTTATTCCCTAATTTAGTGATTGCTATTTCTGTATTATCAGTCAAGTGGAGTTGCTTTTCCAAGTCAGTTGGAATCCTGAACACCAACCCCTTACCACTTCTTGACAAATGCCTGTATAATTTCAGGGGCTCTGGCCACACCCCCATTTTTCTTGCGGTTTCTATAAAATCTTGAGTTTCTTTTTCATAGGGGAATTCCTCCCCACACTTACTACACCTGTGCCCTTTTGCTATAAACACATACCCCCCTATTTCTAAGATTATGTTTTTCGTTTGTTCAAGATTTCCTTGTTTGCATACCGGGCATTTTTTCATTTTATTTTTCCAGAAACCTCATATAAGGCATCTCATTCATCACTTTCCTCCCTGACATATGCGTTTGTTCTGATATTTCCTGTGCCAATGCTTTTCTCTGCGCATTTTTTCTGTTTGCGAGCCAGATTTTCAGGGGTCTTGTGCTTCTTTTGTAGTTTGTGAAAGTTGATTGCTTCTCTTTTTTTGCAAATGCAACTCCGAGAGTCATCAGGAGTTTTTGATAGACGAGATAGCGGTAATACTGCCTTCTCCTTATCCTTCCGCGGTAAACATCTGCCAAACTCAAATTGTCATATGCCTTTGCAAGTGTTTCTCCTGCATATTCTCTTGGGAGATTTTCATCCAGCCACAAAAGGAGCTCATCAAGATTCTCTTCTATGGAATCAACCATACCAAGAGTTGCCTTTATCTCCTTTCCCTTGAATATCATCCTAAGAGTATTAAAGATAGACTCCACTCTTTCCCTGTAATCTATTGCTTCTGCTTCACCTCCGTGAATTATGAGTTCCAAGTCATTTATTGCTGACCTTGTGTCGCCATTGCATTTTCTTGCAAGCATCTTCAAAGTGGAGTCACTAATCTTGAAATTTTCCGCCTTGATTATTTCTTTCAATATATTAAAGAGTTCAAGATACCCCAGCTTCTGGAATTCTATTAATTCGCATTTTTTCCTTAATTCCTTGAATTTGGAATCCCAAACATCATTGGTTGTCAGGACAATGGAATGAGCAGATTCGTCAATTAACTTGTTCAGGGCTGCAAGACCGCCAAAATCCTTTTTGTTTATTCCATCCAATTCGTCAACAAGAATTATTTTTTCTTTTGCAAACAAACTTGCTTGTTTTGAAGAGTGACCGATTCTTGATTCAATCTGTTCCTTGTTTCTAAGGTCGGATGCATTTGTTTCCAGAATCTCGTAATCTTTTTCCCTTGATATTGCATGCACAGAGCAGGTTTTTCCAACTCCTGTTGGTCCGTAAATTATCACCGGCTTTTTTTGTTGGATGCACTGCAAGAGCTTTTTTATTTCCTGGTCTCTCCCAATAATCTGCTTTGTTGATTTTGGGGTGTATTTGTGAGTTAGCATTTTGTGAGTTAGCAGTTTACAAAACTTGCAAGGAGTGCTTCCAATTGCAAGAACTCGTCTGAGCCTTCAACCATCCTGAATTCTATTTCTCCGCATTGCTTTGTCATTTCTAACTTTTGCTCATCTGAAATTTCCAATGCCCATATCTCTCGTTGTAGTTGTTTTAATGTGTCTATCCCGCTTAGTCCGTGCCTTAACATAGTGTCAAGAAGCTTGTCTCTTGCCTTGAGGAAATCTCCTTTTACTGAATGCTGTAAAATTTCCTTGATTTCCTTTGGTTTCGCTTCTGATACTATTTCGTACACGAGATTTTCTGTTATGTTTTTGTTCATTACAGCACAACTTTCAAGAATGTTCTGAACTCTCCTGACATCCCCCCCTGAAATTTCATAGAGTATTTCTGGTATGTTCCTGCCTATCTTCAGGTTTTCCTTTTCTGCCATATACTTGATAATTTTCTCGATGTCTTTTTTTACCAATGGCTTGAACCTGAAAATTGTGCATCTTGACTGTATTGGCTCGATTATCTTGCTTGAATAGTTTGCTATCAAGCAGAACCTGCAGACCCCAGAATAAGTTTCCATTGTTCTTCTCAATGCCTGCTGGGCATCTCTTGTCAGGGCATCTGCCTCGTCTAGAATGCATATCTTGAAAGGAGCGTTTCCGACAGGTTTTGTTCTTGCAAAATTCTTTATGTCCTCCCTGACAACATTTATGCCCCTGTCCATAGATGCGTTTGTCTCAAGTATGTTCTGCCGCCACGAGTCGCCATACAAAGTTTTTGCTGTTACAAGTGCGATTGATGTTTTTCCTGTGCCCGGAGGACCTGCAAAAAGAAGATGCGGCAGGTTCTTTTTTTCTGTCATTGATTTTATCCTTTCAACTATCTTCTCTTGCCCCTGTATCTGCTCAAATGTCTGGGGCCTGTATTTTTCAATCCACATTTTTGTCTCCGAAAGAGGTATCAAAAGGTTATCAGTGGTTATCAGGCTGTAATCTTTATAAGAATTTGTGTGGTTTAAAGAATAGGAAGAAGCACAACATTAGGTTTTTATAGTTTTTGGATTTGTTTTTTCCAGAAGAGCTTTTAGTCCTTTTCTGATTCTTGATTTGGTAGGGATTTCTTCTTCTGAATTTATCTTGTCAATCTCATTAAGCACCAACCCATAAAAGTTTTCATTAACCAAGGAAAAAACATCTAT
>JAHJQH010000007.1 GCA_018819375.1 Nanobdellota archaeon | reverse complement strand
TTGGAAGAAACAAGGGAAATCATTGAAGAACAAAAAGCCCCAAACAAATCTTTAAAAGATATAAAAGAAACAGAGGCCCATTCAAAGGTTTTTCTGGAGATGTTAGAAAAAAAACAGAAAGTAACAAATAAATTAATCTTGGATTGGCATAAAAAGATATTTTCTCAAACAAAAGAAGACATAGCTGGAAAGTACAGGGACTATCTAGTAAGGGTGGCAGATTATATAGCCCCTGATTGGCAGGATGTAAAGAAATTGATGGACCTCTTTCTAGAAAATTTAGAGAAATCAAAAGAGAATCCAATTATATTGTCAGCAAAAACCCACTATCAGTTTGAGAGCATTCACCCTTTTGGAGATGGAAATGGGAGAATTGGAAGATTAATTATAAATCACATATTATGGCATTCAGGATACCCGATGCTCATAATTGAATACAAAAAAAGAAAATCCTATTATAAGGCGTTCAAGCGAAATGAAGAAGGATTTGTTAAGTATTTTGTAAGAAGATATTTATCAACTCATAAGAATAAGTTAAAAAGCAGGTAAAAGGTGACCACAAAAAATAAGGATGTAGTCACCAGTGCAAAAGTCCTGAATAACAACAAAACACTGCACGGCCCGGACAAAAAATAATATCCCCTAATGACCACAAACCCCCCAGAACAGGGCAGACTATTTTTTGAGACAAGTTTATCTTCCCCCTACATTACATAAAAAGAGAAAGATTTATATATTTGTAGGGGTAAGGAAGTTGTATGGTAAACATAAGAAAAAGAAAAAAAGGAAATAAGGAGTATTACTATCTTGAACATAGTTATAGGGAAGGAAAGAAAGTAAGGAAAAAAGAAAAATATCTTGGTTCTAAAGTTCCGCAAGACATAGAAGATATCAAAAAGAAATTTATCTCAGAAATTTACAAAGAGCAATGGTTTAACTCTTTTGATTTAATAAAAAAGAACTACTCAAAAGAACAAAAAATTCTGCCTAAATCCCTCAAAGAAAAGCAAACTGAAAATTTTATGATTAGATTTACTTACAATACCCAAAGAATAGAAGGTTCAACATTAACCTTAAAGGAAACTGCAGATTTATTAGAAAGAGGAACTTCACCAAAAGGAAAGCCAATCAGGGATGCAAAAGAAGCAGAAGCTCACAAGGAAGTTTTCTATGAGATGTCAGGTCATAAGGGGGAATTAACAAATCAAATTGTCCTAAAATGGAACAGGGATTTATTAAAAAATACAAAACCAGACATCGCAGGTAAAATAAGAAAACATCAGGTTTTAATAGCAAGAAGCAAGTTTGTCCCGCCAATACCTGCAGAATTAGATTTCTTATTAAAAGAATTCTTTGATTGGTATGGTAAACATAAGAGTAAGGTGCATCCCCTTGAATTATCTGCATTAGTTCACCTGAAATTTGTAACAATTCACCCTTTTGGAGATGGAAATGGGAGAATTTCTAGAATAATGATGAATTTTGCTTTAAATAAACACAATTTCCCAATGTTGGATATTCCTTATTCAAGAAGGACAGGATACTATAATGCTTTGGAAAGGTCACAGGTAAAAAAAGATGAAACAATCTTTGTCCATTGGTTTTTCAGGAATTACCTGAAAATCAATAAAAAATATCTAAAAGGTGACCACAAAAAATAAGGATGCAGTCACCTGTGCAAAAACCAAAAGAAAATCAACTACAAAAGCCCAAAAAACCCTAAAAAATAACCACCAAACACCACCAGAATGGAGCTATTATGGTTCTTGGGATAAATTAAGAATTAAAAATAGGCTCTCTGTTGAACATAATAAAAACAATAGAGTTTTAAGTTTTACTTCTAACTTAATGCATAATATGAGAATCAATGATAGAATTTATGGGCAAGAAGACATCAATGAACCTCTTTTAATAGATTTAATCAACTCCAAGGAGATTCAGAGATTAAAAGGAATCTCTCAACAAGGAATGCCTCAAAGATATTACCATAGACCAGTCTATTCAAGATATGAACATTCTATTGGTGCAATGATATTATTAAAAAAATTGGGTGCAATTATTGAAGAACAAGTTGGAGGATTATTACATGATGCTTCTCATAAAACCTTCTCCCATGTAATTGATTGGGTCTTAGGAGATCCAACTAAAGAAGATTATCAAGACACTAATCATGTAAATATGATAGAAAACTCTCAAATCCCAGTAATCTTAGGAAAACATGGTTTGAACTCTGAAAGAGTTTCAGATTTAGAAGAATTATCTTTATTAGACAAACCAACTCCAAGTTTATGTGTAGATAGGTTTGATTATTCAATTAGGGAAAAGCAATATTTTGGGGATGATGATTTAATTCAAGGTATTGTTATGAATTTAAAGAACCACAATGGAAATATGGTTTTTAAATCAAAAGAACAAGCAGAAATATTTGCTAGGGGGTATATGACTTGCCAAATTAAACACTGGGCAGGAAATGAGGCAAAAGCAAGATATTATCTACTTTCAGAAGTTTTGAAAAAAGCTCTTGATAAGGGGATTGTTACTTTAACAGATTTTAACAAAACAGATGAATACATCATAACCCTATTAAAACAAAGTGAAGATCTATATGTTTTAGGAGTCTTAAACCTGTTACATTCCAAAAAACTTGATTTAGAAGAATCTAGGAAAGGGCTCATCTTGCCTAAAAAGTTTAGATATATTGACCCAGAAGTTTTAGTAGATAACCAAATGATTTCTTTAAGTGAATTATCTCCAGATTACAAGGAAGTTATTCAAAAAGCAAGAAAGGATTCAGAAGAAGTAAAAGGGATAATAATTAAGGGATTAGAAGGATTGATTATTTAAATAACCACCAAACCCCTTCCTGCCTCAGGTAGGGATTATCTTGTTTAATAAAGATTTTGAACGCACCCAATCAAAATAGAAAGGTTTAAATATGTTCATTACACTATACAAATAACCTAAGATTTGGGAGGTATAAAGAACAAATGGATTACGAAAAAATAATAATTCAATGGATGGAATTTGAGATTCCAGAAACATTACCTAGACACCAATCCATTGTTCTAAATCATGATTTTATAACCACTATAATAGGCCCTAGGAGAGCAGGAAAAACATACCTCTGTTTTAAAAAGATAAAAGAACTTCTAAAAGAAGCAATACCAAAAAACAACATTTTGTACATTAATTTTGAAGATGAAAAATTAATAGGTTCTGATGCAAAAGACTTAGATGAACTCTTAAATAAATTTTATGAATTATCTGAAATTAATAAAAAGTATGATATATATCTTTTTTTGGATGAAGTGCACATTGTTAAAAATTGGGATGTTTGGGTTAGAAGGATTAATGAAATGCATAAAAACATAAAGATTATTCTTACCGGGTCTTCTTCAAAATTATTAAGCAGGGAAATTTCTACAAGACTAAGGGGGAGAGTTCTTAGTATAGAACTTTATCCATTAAGTTTTAAAGAATATTTGAATTGGGGAGAGATTAATTATGATATAAAAACTTTGTCCAATAGCAAAGACAGATTTAAAATAAAAAAAGAATTTAAGAAATACCTTACAGAGGGGGGTTATCCCGCCATTTTAACAAACAAAGAGATAGACAGTAGCACAATATTACAAAGACAATTCGAAACAGTAATTTTCAGGGACATTGTTGAAAGGCATAATATAAAGGAAATAAAAAAACTAAGAATATTAGCAAAATTATTATTTGAATCAGTAACTAAAGAAATTTCATATAACCGGCTATCCAATAAACTTAAATCTCTTGGATTTAACATCAGTAAAAATACAATAATTGAATACATCTCTTATTTTGAAGATGCATATTTGTTCTTCCAAAACCTTAAGTATGAATATTCTCTGACAAAACAGCTTGGTTCAATAAAGAAAGTATATTGTATAGACAATGGGGTCTTAAATTCTGTGAGTTTCAAGTTTTCAGAAGATATTGGAAGATTAATGGAAAATTTAGTTTATGTAGAACTTAAAAGAAGAGGAAAAGAAATTTTCTATCATAAAAAAAATTATGAATGTGATTTTTTAGTTAAAGAAAAGAACAAAATTACCGAAGTGATTCAGGTAACAAAAGAGTTAAATGACGAAAATAGCAAAAGAGAATTTGGAGGTTTAATAGAAGCATTAGAGAAATATAAATTAAAGATGGGAACCATAATCACAAAAGACACAGAAAAGGAAGAAAGAATAAAAGGAAAAATGATTAAAGTAACCCCTATTTGGAAATGGCTTCTTACCAATAATTTTTAATTCCCAGCCCAACCAGAATAGTGTATTGTTAACTTAAATGGGCCTGAGAGAATTCTCTTTTGTGTATGGTTATCTGCTCTGCTTTCTTCATTTTAAGAAATTTAATGTTTTGCTAACTCCTTAAATAACACTTCATCCTCTTTGAACACTATTTCTTTGGCTTTGTTTACAAGTTCTAAAATTTTTTTATCATTCTTAGAGATTTCATAAATTTCCTTTATTACAGGTTTAGATTTATCTTCTTTTTTATTTTCCATTTTCTTCATCCCCCAACATCAACTCTAATGCAGTTTTGTTTAAATAGTTTTCTACATCTTTGCTTTCTATAGTAAAGTATATTATTATATATAGTAACATAGCTTAATTTCAGGCACTAAAGGGTTTATGTACTTCATGTCCTAATATTTAGTATGAAAAAGCAACAAACCTGCCCTCAAACTCAACTAATTTAAAAACATCATAACCCCCTAACCTCTCTTTACCTTTCAAACCAGGAGAATCAACCACAAACCCACCTAATCACAACAATACCCAAACCAACCACAAAACCTCCAGACAAGGCAGTTCTATACTAATTGCCAGTGCAAACATTTGTATATTCTTACTAATTAGCAATTAGTATGATTTCGAAACAGGCCTTCTTATCCAAACTTTCTAAAAGAAAAGAAATCTAGTTTTAAAAGAAATTTAGCTATTTTACTAATAAGGGTTTCTGTTGGAATTACTTCAGGAATTTATCAATTGACTCCAGACAAAAACCTGCCTAACGCAATCATACACTTCAAAAAAGATTTTAACATTACCAACAACCACACCAACACAACCAAGAATACCCATCATACGCAAACCTCACTAATCAAAGTAAAAAAATCCCACAAGGGATTTTAATTATACCTTAACAAATAAAAACAACCATATAGATACCAACAACCACACTCACAACACCCAATTTCTAAGTCTTAAGAAACACCACTTTCAAGTCTTAGACAGCTCCTGTGCCTTGTATATCTTTTGAAAATACTTGTCTTGAATGAAAGTCACTTTTCTAATTTCCTGCAAAACCTCTTCCAAATCAATTAAAATCCACGGATTGTTGTTTTTCTGCTTGATTGCTTCATCCACTATGTATTCCCAGTCAATTGTCTTTTCTGCTTGGATGATATCCTTTATGTCTTCAGTGTCCCTTTCCCTTCTTGTTACTGCCTTAAAAAGGATTATGTCCTCTTTGGACAATATGTAAACTTTTAGTTCTTTTTTCTTTTATTTTTTAACCACAAATAAAAATTATATATTGCCCCTACACCAATAGGCAAGGCAAACCACCTGAATATCCCTGTAACTA
>JAHJQH010000042.1 GCA_018819375.1 Nanobdellota archaeon | reverse complement strand
CCTTTTTCCTTGGCATCATTCAATCCAACAGCGTAACAATTCCCAGAATCCCTCAATTCATCCACATTCATAAAAAACCAGCCAACCCTGTCAAATCTCATGCCCACAAGAGGAGTAGCTCCAAAATTAGTGGCAAACTCAACCAACTGCCCAATTTTCTCCTTGTCAATATATTTTGTGCCTTTTTTTATTGATTTGCATTCAATAGCAAAAACAACACCTTTCTTCCCAACAAGTAGGTCAACAGAAGGAATAGTCACATTTCCAGAACCAGCAATCCTGACAGGCATGAATCCATTATCATAAAACAAATGCAGTAGCTCCCTCTCATATCTTGTCCCCTTTGTTTTGCTTCCCATAATTCATAAGAAATCAATGTATATTAATAAATCTATCCCTCCCTCAAAAAAACAAAGAAAAAAATAAGCCCAAAGGGCTTAAATATCACACGGCTTCAAGGTCTTTCTTCCGTTTTCCTTTGCTCTCTGCTCTGCTTTCTTAACCATCTTCAAAACCTCTTCACTAAGAGCATCAGCAAAACTCCCAGAAACATTCAATTCTGTAAGCCCTTTTATTTTGCTTCTAACTACTAACATTTCACTCATATTCATACCTCCTGATTTTTGTTTACACGGCTCTAAACCGCAATTTATCCATATTATTTAAAATTCCGCTATTTTTAAAGTTTTGGTTGCTACTTTGGCCGCATAAAAGGAAACATAATCACATCACGAATAGATGCAGAATCAGTCAGAAGCATCACTAACCTGTCAATCCCAAGACCAACACCAGATGTTGGAGGCATCCCATATTCCATTGCCCTCACAAAGTCCTCATCCATCACCTGCGCTTCTTCATCACCTTTTTTCTTTAATTCTTCCTGATTTTTCCAGTTCTCAATTAACACCTGCGGGTCATTCAGCTCTGAATAAGAATTAATAATTTCCCAACCATTAACAAAAACCTCAAACCTTTCCACAAATATTGGTTCCTCAATTTTCTTCCTTGCCAATGGAGAAGTGTCAGCAGGATAATCATAAATAATTGTTGGGTTAATCAAGGTCTTCTCAACTCTTTCCTCAAATATTTTCTCAACTAATTGGCCCCAGTTCTCACAATCACCAGCATCTACCCCAGCACCAACAGATTTTTTTCTTAGTTCATTAAAATCAATTTTTACATTTATTCCTGTTTCTTTTTGTATTGCATCAGCCACACTTATCCTTTTCCACGGCCTCTTAAAATCAATGACCTGCCCCTGATAATTAACTTTCAGTTCCTTGCACAATTTCTTTACCACTCCTGTCACCATCTCTTCGCTTAAGTCCATGCTGTCCTTGTAATCTGCATAAGCACACATAGTTTCCATTTGCAGGAACTCAGGATTATGTGTTTTGTCTATGCCCTCATTCCTGAAATCAGCAGAAAACTCAAATACCTTCTCATACCCGCCAACAATCAACCTCTTCAAATAAAGTTCATTTGAAATCCTCATATAAACATTCATATTAAGGGCATTTAGTTTTGAATCAAAAGGCCTTGCACTGCCACCGCCGTAAATCGGCTGCAATATCGGAGTCTCAACTTCTACAAATCCTCTTTTTATAAGAAACTCTCTGACAGCTTCAATTATTCTCGACCTCTTCATAAACACTTTTTTGACATAAGGATTCATGATAAGGTCAACATACCTCTGCCTGTACCTTAATTCAGTATCCCTTAATCCATGCCATTTTTCTGGCAATGGCCTTAAGCTTTTTGTCAAGAGTTCAAAATCACTCAACCAGACAGAAAGCTCCCCTTTATGTGTCTTGAAAACAACACCTTTAATTCCCATTATGTCGCCTATGTCAAGTTTCTTGAACACCTCATATTTTTCGCCAAAGTCTTTTTCATTAGCATAAAACTGCATCCTGCCACTTGCATCCTGAATATCCCCAAAACTGGCCTTGCCCATAATTCTCAAACTCATTACTCTCCCAGCAACAGAAACATTCTTTCTTGTCTTCTCACCTTTCTTGACTTTCTTTCCGTAATCTTTTATGAGAACACCAATTTCATCTTTTTTTTCAAACCTGCTTGCATAAGGATTAACTCCTTTTGAGATTAAGAAATCTATCTTGTCCTTTCTCTGTTTTATCAGCTGTTCCTCTGGCCTCATATCAGAAATAAACAGATTACGCTTTTATATACTTTACTACATCTCCTTCTTCAATTCCAGAACGCCGCATCTGAAACTTTATCCAAATATCTTTTTCAAAAACAAAATCTCTTTTTTCTGCTTTTCCAAGTCAAGTTTAGTTTCTATCACAACTTTCGCGTCTTTTGGAATAAGACCAGTAATTTCTCTTATGTCCACTTTGCTTTCCTCAAAATGAAGGTGCTCATTCATATCCTCCATCGTGTCTCCTAATTCCAAGCCACCTATATGAAAAATTCTCGGATTTAAGCTAAGGAATTTCCTTGCAT
>JAHJQH010000041.1 GCA_018819375.1 Nanobdellota archaeon | reverse complement strand
GCAAGGATTATTTTGTTGGGGGCAAGGCAGCAGCTTATTACTGGGAGTATATTGAACAAATACCAATTGAATACGATGTTTATTCCACTAAGAAACAAGGAAGTAAGGAGATATTTGGAGTGAAACTAAATTTTAAAAGAACTTCCAAAAGTAATATGCGGGGCTTTGTAATTAAAAAGATAAAAAACCATCCTTTTATTATTGCTAACAGGAGGAAATCCTTAGAATGGAAATGATTAGTAAAGATAAGCTCTCTTATTTAGCAGGAAAGTATGGGGTTAGTGAAATATACATCGAAAAAGATTTTTATCTTACTGCTACCTTGTATTTGATTAGAGGGATTAAAGGACTCTATTTTAAGGGAGGAACCGCTCTTTATAAGATATTTCTTAATCACCTCAGACTTAGTGAGGATTTGGATTTTAGTGTTAAAGGGGATTTAAGAAGAATTGAAAAGGAAATAAAAACAAAACTACTTCTCAATTCAATTTTTAAAGAAATAAAGTATGATAAGAGGACAAAACATTTTATTAGATTGATTGTTTCTTATACTTCTTTATTTGGGGGTGATGACAGAATTATTCTTGATTTGAATAAAAAAGCGAAAGTATATCTTGGACCTGAGAAAAAACAATTGAAACATTTTTATAAGAACGTTATTCCTAATTTTGAGATAAATGTTTTGAATATTGAAGAGTTAATAGCAGAGAAAATATCTGCTATTACTCAAAGATATGCACCAAGAGATTATTATGATGTTTATAATATTATAAACAAAAAACTTCCTATTAATATGAGTCTTGTTAAGAAGAAATGTGAAGATGCTGGTAGGAGATTTGAGGTGAATAGAATATTTAGAAGAGGACAGAAAATTTACAATAAGTGGGAAAGTGATTTGTTACCTTTGACAAGAACCAAGCCGAAGTTTAGGAAAGTTATGAGGGTGTTATCTCATTTTTTTGAGTATAAGGGGGAGGGGGAGGAAAATGATTGATGCGAAGTAACAACTTTTATAAAACCTTCTTGGTGTTCTAATATCATGTTCAGAATAAAAGAGTTTGCTAAGCCGAAGCTGAAGAATGTGGTGGTTGTTGAAGGACTGCCTGGGATTGGCAGTGTTGGAAAGATTGCTGTTGATTTCATGATTGAGAGTCTGGATGCTGAGAAGCTTCTGGAAATTTGTTCTGATGGGTTTCCTAATTCTGTTTTTGTTAATGAAGAAAATCTCGTTGACATGCCGAAAGTTGAGCTGTTTTATAAAAAATTCAAACACGAAGATTTTATTTTTGTTACTGGAGATGTGCAGCCTGTTGATGAGAGGGCTTGTTATGAGTTCTGCAACCTGATACTGGATATCTTTGAGAAATACGGAGGCAAGGAAATTGTTACTCTTGGGGGCATAGGTCTCCCAAAAATCCTTAAGATTCCCAAAGTTTATTGCTCTGGTAATGATAAAAGCATAATAAAGAGATACGCACACAAGAAAATGAACAGGAAAATATTTGGAACTGTTGGTCCGATAATTGGCGTTACCGGACTTCTTGTAGGTCTTGCTGGTGAGAGAGACATTCCTGCTATCATTGTTCTTGCACAGACATTCAGCCATCCTGCTTACCTTGGTGTTTCTGGTGCTAAAGAGATTCTTAGCATATTCAATGACAAGTTTGGCTTGAAAATGAGCTTGGGAAAACTTGGAAAAGAAATCAAGGATATTGAAAAAGAAATCAGATTAAGAAGGCAGGTTAATGCAAGGTATGAGAAGAAGAATGCCGGTTATTTAGGAAAAGAAGTTAGTGAAGGTGCAACTTACATAGGTTAGGGGAGTTCTTTGGATTATTTGTTTTAGTAAATTATTTAAATCAGGGCTGAGTTGTTTGTGGTATGAAATGGAATCGTGACAAGCTGGTCAAGAAGTATGTTCAATTTTTTAAGAAAAAGGGGCATAAGGAGATTGCTAATGCTTCTCTTATTCCTGAAAATGACCCCACGGTCTTGTTTACAACAGCTGGAATGCATCCCTTGGTTCCATTCTTGTTGGGAGAGAAACATCCTGCTGGGAAGAGGTTAGTCAGTATTCAAAGATGCATTCGCACTGTAGACATAGGTGATGTTGGTGACGAGTTTCATATGACTTTTTTTGAGATGCTTGGGAATTGGAGTCTTGGGGATTATTTCAAGAAAGAGGCAGTTGAAATGAGTTACGAGTTTTTGACAAAAGTTTTGGGTTTTGATGCAGAGAAATTATGTGTTACAGTATTTGAAGGAGATAAGGATGCTCCTCGTGATGAAGAGTCTGTTAAGGCCTGGAGTGGTTTAGGGATTCCCAAGGAGAGAATTTTTTATCTTGGGAAAAAAGATAACTGGTGGGGTCCTGCTGGTGAGATAGGTCCTTGTGGTCCTGACACGGAAATATTTTATGATTCTGGAAAAAAGAGATGCGGGAAAGACTGCAAGCCTGGGTGCGGATGTGGGAAGTATGTCGAGGTGTGGAATAATGTTTTTATGGAGTATGAAAAAAAGAAAGATGGTTCTTTTGTTCTCTTAAAACAGAAAAATGTTGATACTGGGATGGGTGTTGAGAGGACAGTTGCCATGCTGAATGGGTTTAAGAGTGTTTATGAGATTGAAGAGTTTGCACTTGTGGTTGAGAAAATCAGGAGATTAGCTAAGAAGTATGATGAAGCGAGCGGGAGAATCATTGCTGACCACATTACTGCTGCTGTTTTTATTCTTGGTGATGAGAAGGGTGTTGCTCCGAGCAACTTGGGCAGAGGGTATGTTCTCAGAAGACTGATTAGGGGAGCAATAAGGCGTGGCGAGTTGATTGGAGTGAAAGATGGTTTTTGTGCTGATGTTGCTGAAGCAGTCATTGATGTTCGTGGCAGGGCTTATCTAATTTTGAAAAAAAAGAAAGAATTTATTCTGGATGAAATAAAAAAAGAAGAGGAAAAGTTCAGAAGCGGATTGAGCAAGGGCCTTCGGAAATTTGAGAATATTAAGAGCAAGAAAGTTTCTGGTAGAGAAGCATTCTTGCTTTTTTCCAGTTATGGTTTCCCTGTTGAGATGACTATTGAACTGGCTAAGGAAAAGGGTATGAGTGTGGATATCAAAGGTTTTGAAAAAGAGTTTAAGAAACATCAGGAAATAAGCAGAGCTGGTGCTGAGAAGAAATTTAAGAGCGGGCTTGCTGACACTAATGAAGAGACAAAGAAACTGCATACTGTTACTCACCTGCTTCACGCTGCGCTCAGGAAAGTTCTTGGAAGTGAAGTTGAGCAGAGAGGGAGCAACATAACCAGGGAGAGATTGAGATTTGATTTTAATTTTGAGAGAAAAATGAGTGATGAAGAGATTAAGAAAGTTGAAAATCTTGTTAATAAGTGGATTAGCAGGGGTTTGAAGGTTGTTAAGGAAGAGATGAGTGTTGGTGAGGCAAGAAAGAAGGGTGCTATTGGTCTTTTTGAAGAAAAGTATGATGGGGAGGTCAGTGTTTACAGCATAGGTGATGTTTCCTGTGAGATGTGTGCGGGACCTCATATTGGGAATACCCGCGAGCTTGGAGTTTTTAAGATTGTGAAGGAAGAGAGCAGTGCTGCTGG
>JAHJQH010000040.1 GCA_018819375.1 Nanobdellota archaeon | reverse complement strand
TGCTAATGATTTCCTTCAACACTTTGTGCGAAGCAGAAAGGGTTAATCTGGAGCCGCTCAGTTTCCTCCTAGCCTATACCCCCTTGATAAAATCATAACACATTGATTATTCATAAACTTATCGATTTTAACACCACCAATTCACATAACGCAGACCAAACAATCACAACGCAGACACTACTAAACAGAACACAATCAAATCATCAAAAAAGAATCACACACATACCGATCAACAACCAACCAAGAAACCAACAACCAACCAAGAAACCTGCAACCATTCTAAAAGAGTAACACTCCAAAAGCTTTATATATTTTTCTACACCCCCATAACTCAAACAATCATAATTAAAAATACATTTTCAAGGGGGAAACAAAAATGAGTATTATAAAAAACCTTTATCAAAAAGGGATAGTAAAACCAGCAATTATTGGAACAACCGCAGCGACATTTATTGCTTCTGCATTATCACCTCTTTATGCACAGCAACCAAGTCAAACAAGTTCTAAAAAATTGACACCATATTCAATCTCAGGTTCATTCAATGTGGATATGAGTGCTAACCTGAATGGAAAAACAGCTGTGGGTGATGCAGTAACTGCATATGGTTTTCCATTTACAATAAAAAATCTAGGCACTTTTGGGAAAGAGAATGAAGGGGCAAGTTTAGAGGTCTTAAACCCAGGAGACAATACATCAATAATCAAAAACTTCTTCATAAACACATACAAAAAAACAAATCCTGCCTTAACCTCAGGAAATGTTATGCAAGGAGACCTGCTAAAATATCTGACTTCAGATGCTGACCTAATAAAGGTGGCACAAAACATCATACAACCAAATCTGGAAAAACGAATTAAAGAAACAACAATTGGAAAACAAGGATTACAACAAATAATGGAAGCTATGTTAAAGAAAGGATATTCAAAATCCACTTTTGTATTAAGGTATAAATCAGGAGAAGAGAGCATATTATTTCCATTGTCTTTCTCACTACCAGAATACACGGACTGGCTAAAACAAATGACTGATGAGTTCTCAACAAATCCAGACTCACTAAAGATTTACAAGGAACAAATGAATTCACTAAAAAACACACTTGAACAAGCAATGAAAGAAAACTCTGACTTAAAGGGGCTGTTATCCTCAAAAGGCGGAAAAGATGTTTTTGAGGATTTAGACATTATTGTCCCTAAGGGAGAAGGAAACAAACTCTCACCGTGGATATCTTATGGGCTTCCAATCGTTCTTGCAGTAGCAGCAGGAATTACCTTATACGGAATGGGCCATTTCAAAGGACAGCAAAGCAACGAAGGCGGAAAACTAAGCGGCGGAAATGACTTTTAGATGAAGTCAACAAGGTAAATCAAAAATGAAAAAAGCAATAATTCCAATATTAATGATTTTGAGTATTTTGTTGTTTATGCCTTATGCTAGTGCTTACAGGGTATATATAACCTGGAATTCAAACTTGGAAGAATACGGACAAATAGTATATCACTGTAATGACTCTACCTGCTCTGATGTAAATGAAAATCCTGTTTTTAAATATACTACAAACACAAAACGTTCTGTCACGGATTTGAACACAAACGGAAACCAGTATCACGCAATATATTTCTACAAAAAAGGATATGTCCCAAAAGCACTCATACTTCAAACCTGGGCAGGAGTTATGGACTCAAAAAACCTGAAATGGGCAAAAAAACAAGATACAAAAGCAGAGATAACCTCTTTGATTCTCTCCACTCAAAATCTACAAGTAGGAGAACCAGTCACAATAACAGCATCAATAAAAAGTCCTTTTGACTCTTCCAATGCTGCACAAGGGACACCAGAATACGTCCCGCCAGTATTAATAGAAGAACACTATTCTGCCCTGACCAAGGTGTTCATATCTGTCGTGGATTCTCAAAACACAATTCTCACTACTCACCCAGAACAAGCTAACATACTAATGGACCAATCATACCAGGTTGAATACAAATGGGTGCCGGAAAAACCAGGCAATTACAAGTTCCTTGTGACAACTGAAGTCATAGACAACCAAGTTGACAAGAAAACAATGAAACCACAAGTCAGGGAAGTTGAATTTGTGGTAATGCCGCAAATCATCATCCCGCCATTAAACGCAGTCATTGATTCTCCACTATCAGACCAAATAATCTATCAGGGAGACTCAGTGG
>JAHJQH010000039.1 GCA_018819375.1 Nanobdellota archaeon | reverse complement strand
GTAGCTGTCCTTCTCATCGTGATGAGTGGAGATCTCCAGAAGTTTTGCTGTGGATGTGAGTGACCTGAATGTATGCGGAATCCTTGGAAAGATTCTTACTTGTTCTCCTTGTTCCATTATCCTGGTAGAGAGTGTTTTTATCTTGGCTTTTGGACTGTTCAGAAATCCTATTTCTATTCTCCCCTGTAGCAGACAAAATGTTTCATCTTTTTGTTTGTGATAATGTAGGGAGCACTGGTATCCTTTGTTTAAATTAAGGAACTTGGCGCAATATAGTTCTGTGTTTACGAGCCATTCTTCTGAACCCCATATCTTCTCAACTTGTTTTATCATCTTATTCTTCTTTTATTTGTTTTAGTAAGAACTCTATGATGTGCTTGAATTCTACTTTGTTCTTTTCAAGATATACTTTTTCAACAAACAATCCATCATAAGCTATCCTGTTCCTGATGTTTTTTAACTCGTATATCATATGGGTTTCATATTCTCTATCTGGAAAATTTTCTTTAAAAAAAGAGACAAGACATTCATGATTATCTGATTTTAACCCTTTTTTTAATAATAACGCGGTTAATAACTCTTTGATGATTTCATAGTATCCTTCTGAGATTATTGATGCAGTTTCCCTATCCACATCTTGTTTTTCTAGAAACTTTAATCTTACTGAACATACTTTAAGGAGTGATTTTATCTTTTCTTCATCTACCTTTACTTTTCTGATATGCCTTTTTTCACATTCCTTCCAACCCATTATTTCTCTTTTCATCTTATCTTTAAATAACCAGAGAGTTTGATCCCATTGATTATGTTGTTGAATAGTTCTTTGCTTAGTCTATTTAAATCATCTTCAAAAAATATATTAATCTTGTGTTTTAGAATTTTTTCATAATGTTTTAGACTTATTCTTTTTTCTTTAGTTTGTACAAACATATCCACATCGCTGTTTTTGACATGTTCCCCTTCTCTTGCACTTCCGAAGAGAATTATACAGGGGGGGTGCAAATTATCTTCTAAAAAATCAATTAATCCTGACGAGTATAATTTTTTTATTATTGTTTGTTGTTTGTGGAGTCTGTATAACCTACTTTCTTGGTTTGCAATATATGAGGGGTAGATATTCCCTTTAATTTTCTTTATTAAGACCTGTTTGAGTAATTCTTGGAGATACCTTTTTACAGAAGTAGGTGCTATTTTTGTTAGTCTGCTTATTTCTCTTAGTTGAAAACTTCTTGAAGGTTCTTCAAAAAATAGTTCCATTATCTTTAGTAGGTTTCCTTGTAACATTTTTGGTACAGATGTACCAATTTTATTACACTTATAAACTTTTTGCTCTTAGAATAATCATCTTAATTTATACAGCTTCTCTGCATATTTACAACTGATTTTTGCTCCGTAGATTCTTGCCCTGAAATAAGCTGGAATCAATAATGGGTACATAAAATGCCACTGACTCCTGAAAGATTTCATCATCTTAATCTTCTTGTTGAAATAATCTGTGATATCCACATATTTTACTGGTTTTTCTTCTTTTACGACATTCCAGACTTCATAAGAATAAACTTCCCCTTTGTAGCTTATGGAATCAATTACCTCAATAATTGCCTTGTGCACTGCCCTGTGGTCTTGATGAGGGTCTTTTTCACAGGGAATGAATATTTTTTCTGGATCGTGTTTGTTTATTAAATCCCCTGCCTGCTTTTTTATTTCTGGGTTTATTTCCTTGCTCAAGATAGAGTCTTTTAAACCAAAGTAGATTGTTTCTTTTATGCCAAATTTCCTGCTTATTTTTTCTGTTTCCCTTATTCTTTCTTTGGTTATTATGTCTTCCTTGTAATGGGGATGTGATTTCTCTCCTGCTGAGAAAACTACTTTGATTATGTCATATCCTTCATCCATTCTCTTGAGAATTATTCCACCTACTCCTACTGCCTCATCATCTGAGAATGAGCACAGAACACAATTATGTTCTTTTTACCCATTTTTGACCACCCCCCACTCTTCCATCATAAAGTTTTATTCTTTCTGGTAATGTTGATTTTGGTTCTAAAAATATCATATTCTAATCAAGAAAAACTGGTTTTTAAGGATTGTTATTTTTTGAGTTAAATAAAAACCTGCGCGGGCCGGGATTTGAACCCGGATCAGTGGCTTGGAAGGCCACGATACTACCATTGTACTACCCACGCATGGCGCGAACCTATGATTAAATAACCTAAAATTAAATTAGAAAAGTTCTTTATAAATATTACTTTTGGTTTATTGACCTTACTTTCCGAACCGCCTTTGGCGGTGCTGGTATTCCTTGATGCAGTTGATAAAGTCCTGCTCTTCAAATTCAGGCCATAGCTTGTTTGGCAGAAAGATTATCTCACTATACACTGATTGATATGGGAGAAATCCGCTTAATCTTGATTCTGAAGTTCTTATTATCAGGTCGGGTTCGCTTTCTATATAGAGATTTTTTGAAAATGTTTCTTCGTTAATTTGACTGATGTCCAGTTTCCCCTGTCTTACTTGTTCTGCCACTTTTTTTGCTGCATCTATGATTTCTGCTCTTCCGCTGTATGCCATTGCAAAGTTTACTATTTTTTTATTGTTGTTTTTTGTTTTTTCCATTAACAGATTCATTACCTCCTGAACCTTTTTTGGGAACAAGTTCAATTTTCCTATAAAACTTATTTTCAAGCCTTTTTCCATTATTTTCGGATCTTTTGAGATTTCCTTTGCTTCTTTAACAAATAGATTCATAAGATAATCAAATTCTCTTTTCGGTCTGTTGAAGTTTTCCAATGAAAAGGTGTAGAAAGTTATTTCCTTTATGCCTATTCGGTCAGACCATTCAAGAACTTTTTTCACTTTTCCTGCTCCCCATTCGTGGCCTTTCCAGGGTTTTAGCATTAACCTCTTTGCAAACCTTCTGTTACCATCAAGAATTATCCCAATATGTTTTGGGACAGAAGAAGGAACAGCTACGGGATTTTCAGATGTCTTGTTTGATACTGAAGATTTCTTTTTCATCTTAATCACTTGATTCTTAATCTTGAATATGTTTAAAAAAGTTGTGTTTTGTGAGGTATTTATATCCTGAATGCTGGAAGAACTTTTAAATACTAGGATTTCCTTAATTGGGATATGGGGAAAGTGAGTGTCATAGACAGGGGTAAGATGAACATTGTAATTGGGGGCGGGGAAAAAGTTAATCGGAAGGTTGTGGAAAGCAAAAAGATTGATATTTTGCTGAGTCCTGAGGAAGGGAGTGAAAGGGATTTTATGCACTCTAGGGGTTCTGGGTTGAATCAGGTCTTGTGCAAACTAGCAAAGCAGAATAAAGTGGCTATTGGCTTTTCTTTTAATAAGATTCTTAATACAGATGGCATAAGAAGGGCGTTGATTCTTGGCAGGATGATGCAGAATGTGAAGTTGTGCAGGAAATACAAGGTCAGGATGGTGATTGTTAATCACACTGCTGAACTTAGTGAAAGAGCAGAAGGTGACCTTAGAAGCGTGGGGGTGTGCTTGGGGATGCATCCAAAAGAGATTAGCGTGTTATATTTGTGAGAAGCTAGGTGCTTGTTAAATGAGGTAAAATGAAACAAAGAAGTGGTGTAACAAATTACTTAATGGGGTTGGCAATAGCGTGCTTTTTCTTTGTAGTACTTAGTGAAATTATTGAGGGGGGAGAGTATTCTGATATTGTTGATGAGAAAGTTCTTGAAGAATTGGAGAAAAGTGAGGAGGTTAGAATCATTGTTGTGATGGAAGAAAGAACTGAAGTGGTTGGTGAGGAAACAGGTGGTGGGGGGTTTGAAACTATCAGGAGAAGGTCTTTTGATTCTGGGAACAGGTTAAGCAGCAAAAAAGAAATTAGTTGCGTGTTGTATGGTCTTAATGAAAACGACTTAAGGGACAGGCGTGAATATTCTATTATTGATGGTTTTTCTGGCAGAGTTACTAAAGATGGATTGAACAAACTTAGAATGGGGGTCGGAGTCAAGAAAATATATTTTGATTACCCTGTTAAGGCAATGCTTCAAGATTCTGTTCCTTTGATTAATGCTTCTGTTGTCCATAGTGTCATGGTTGGAGGTGTTAATATCACTGGAATTGGGCAGACTATCTGCGTGGTGGACACAGGAGTGGATTATACTCATGCTGATCTTGGCGGATGTTTTGGTGATGGGTGCAAGGTGATTGCGGGTTATGATTTTATCAATAATGATGCAGACCCTTTGGATGACAACGGGCACGGGACTCACGTTGCTGGTATTGCAGCAGCAAGTGGAGGAATTACAGGAGTTGCTTCTGGTGCTAATATCGTCGCTGTAAAAGT
>JAHJQH010000038.1 GCA_018819375.1 Nanobdellota archaeon | reverse complement strand
TCTTTTACATAACAATGTAATGTGTATGTTCCTGCTGCATTTGTTTGTGATCCTGTGTATGTCGCTGAAGCTGTTGTTGAATAAGCGTTTGTCACTGCTGAAGCTTGTCCTGGTTTGTCCAAGATAAACTTATAGGAATTTACTCCGCTTAAGGCATCTGTAGCAGCACAAGTGTATGTTATGGAACCACTAGTTTCTACTATTGAATCTGCATCTGTTGTTGTAAGTGTTATTCCTATTGGTGCTGTGCTGTCTAAGGTTATGTTGAATCCGTCCTTACCTGGTCCTGCAGCATATGTTGTGTAGTTGTAATGTAGTGGATTTTCCTGCACTACTATCACGAACCCCATATTATTTCCATTGCTCAATTGTATATCACTTGCTGCTATTGCTGCATTCCAAGTGTTTGTTCCATATGGTGTAAATGTTGAGAAATTTGAAAAGTTTAGTTCTCTTAAACCGTGGCCTAATGCGTTATTAGCATTTATTGTCTCATTCCACACTACTTTTCCAGTTGTTGTGTTTGTGTAGTAGATTCTTACACTTTGATTGTACATTTTACTTGTATCTGAGTTATTGAGTCCTGATACATCTATGTACATAGTGTATGTTGTTCCATCCAACAAATAACCATCTGCATTAGATACCCAATTTGTTCCATCTGTTATGTTCCACTTCAGTATTCTTGGAATTGTGTTGTTGATGGTTAGGTTGAATGGAGTTAATACTGTACCAGGTCCTGTTAAGTTTGCCTGATGATTTGTTGTATCATTTGTTGCAATTATGAAGCTCATTACTGCTCCGTCATGCAAGTCATCTGCTGGGATTGTCCAGGAATAGAGTATGCTATTATTCCCACTACTTGCTGAGAGTTTGGTTGCTGTTAAATATTTAGTATGATTCTCTGCGTGTGGCACTGTTGCATTACCTGGATTTTTGCTAACATTTGTATTGTAATACAGTCTTAGACTTCCTATTTCTGTTAATAAGTCTTCTATATTTGCCGTGATTGTAAGTGGTGCTGTTGAACTTACTATTATCCCATTTGATGCGTTTAATGGATTGAGGTTGAAGCTACCATAATTCATATTCCCATCTGTCCCATTAAATACAGTGAAATTCCCATCTGTTATGTTTAATTCTGTGATTCTTGGTGCTTGACCATCTATACGGGTGATGTTTAATAGTGAGAAGTTTGCTATGTTACCATCATCTAGGATAGTTATGTTAAATCCTGTAAATTGGGTTTCTGTTGATAGGTCTGCTGTTGTTACATTTATTCTTAGTATGATGCTACTATTATGTCCTCCTGCTGCTGAGAGTGCTGCACCTGGATGTGTTGTATTACAATGAATTTCTGTTGCAGTTCTGTTATAACAACTCCATCCTGCTGCGTTTCCATCTGACCAGCATGTTGTGTTTGCTATAGTTCCAAGATTGAGACTACCACTATAATTTACAATCGTTTCTGCAAATCCAGGAGAACTACAGCTGCTTACATATCCTATGAATGTCATGTCATTAGCTAGTGTTACATTGAATGCTGTTACATTAGAAAGTGTGTCTCCTCCTGTTGATCTACTAATAGATATGTTTAGTACCATATTATTGTTATCTTTGAACACTGTCGAGTTGCTTCCTGTGGTGGTCGTTTTCGTGGCTATGCCTATAGTCCCTATATCTCCAACAACAAAATAACCGACAATTAAAAGAACAAACAAACTTAAAATAGATGTGAATAATATTTTTTTGCTCATCAGTATCTCCTCCTTTTTTTCTTTTTTTATTATGATATTTAAGCTATTTGGCTAATTGGTTTAGCCATTTTCTTATGATGGAATTAATTTTTGACCTTTATAAAAGTTTCGTCAATCGTTTATAGTCCTTTAACTATTTCTTAGTGGTGTTGTTTGGGTTTTATTGAATTGTTGGTATCTATGCAATTGTTGTTTTGAAAGGTGAGATTGCGTTGTGTGGGTTGTTGGTTGGTAAGGGATAATGAGTTCGCTCTGCTCACTTTTTACCTTAGTGGGTTAGGTTTGTGTTCTGTGTGTTAGTTGTGATTTGTGTTGTCGTGGGTTTTTGTTTGGTTGTTAATGAAGCAATCTTTTTTTGAAGTGGTGGATGTTTTTGGTGGGGTTATGGGTTTGTGTTTGACAGGTTGGTATGATCTGTGTTTTGTAAATTGTCGATATCTGCGTGGTTGTTTTTTGTGGGTGTTGGATTGTGTTATATGGGTTTTTTGTCTGTGTTTGACTGGAGAGGTATGTGAAATTTGTAAGAAGTTTATGTGTAGGGTGTGTGAATTGTAGGAAATTCTTTTTATGTGGTATGTTGGTCTGGATTTTATTGTGCGGGGCTCGGGAATTGAATTAGATTGAAATTATTACTCTGTTAATTCCCCTTCGTGTGAGAAAATAAGAACACTCTTGATTCCTTTTATTGCCTTGAGCTCTTTTATCAATGTTGCCTGGAATTTTTCTTTCATTCTTACTTCCAAAATTATTTCATCTATGTTTTCATCTGATGACCTGTGCCTTATCCTATGCTTTTTGCAGTATTTGATTATGGCTCTTTTTATCTCTCTTTCATTGCTGTCCTGATGTTTTATCATCAGCATATATGGGGGCAGCATCTCCAGTCTTTTTGGCAGTATTAACATAACAGCTCCAATAAATAAGGAGCCTATCACAGACAGCCTGTAATATGCTACTCCGTTTACGATTCCTATGCTTATTGCCCAGAACACAAATGCCACATCTTTTGGATCTTTTATTGCTGTTCTGAACCTGATTATGGATAGTGCCCCTACCATCCCTAAGGACAAGGCGAGGTTGTTGTGTATGCCCATCATTATCATAGAAACTATTAAGGCAATGAGGATTATGGTTATGTTGAAATTTTTAGAATAGAGGACCCCGGAATATGTTTTTTTGTAGATATAGTATATGAACATTGCTGTGATAAAAGTGATTATGAGACTTAGCAGTATGTCTCCGACTGTTGATGTTGCTCCGAATGTTAACTGGTCTGATCTTAATATGTCTGCAAATGTTAATTGTCCAGCTGCCATTTTTTACTCTTTTTACTCTATCCTCCCCATGAAATACTTGCTTATGCTACTTCTCATGAAGCTTGGGATTTGAATAGAGTCTTTTATGAACTTTGGCAGGAAGCCATTGTATTTTACTTCCATAATTACCAAATTGTTGTCAATTATCCTGCTCATTGTTGTATGTGGGATAAAAAGATTTAAATTTGTTGTGTTTGTTGAGAGAACCTTGTCAAAAGTGATTCTTGCATGGTTTATTTCAGAGACATAAGCATCTCTTAGATAATCTATTATGGCAACTGGCTTGAAAATGTCTGTTTTTAGGATTTTGTAGGCTTTGTTCAAGACGGGATTCTCGTATTTCAACAGGCATTCGAAATTGCAGTTTTGAATTTCTATTGCGTCCTTTTTTGTTATTTTTGCAGTTTCCTTGTTAATCATCTCGTTGAACTTGCTTTTTATTTCAAAGTTTATGTTTGTGCTGTCTGGAGGATATATTCTCAGGCGTATTTTCTGCCTTGCTTCAACACCATATTGTTTTTCATAGAAATGCCTGTTTGCGAGTGTATCAAAATAGAGACTTCTTATCTTGTAGCCTTCTTCCTTAACAGCATACTTGTCTTTTTTCATTATGAATTTTAGCCTGTTCTTTAGTAGAAGATAAGTTTCATTTCTTATGTAATACTTGAGTTCTTTTCTTTCCTTGCTTATCATTTTTCTTCCTAAAAATGAACTTTCATTCGCTTGCGTGCTCATTAAAAGTATCATTTTTTTCCTTGGTTATTATTCTGTCTTTTGTTAATTTATTTTTGTGAATCCTTTTTCTTTTATTTTTGTCAGGTGGGTGAAGAGAGATTCCAGGCTTGTTTCTTGTATGTGGTTATCTATTCTTGTTTTTTGTACATAGTTATCTACTAAATTTTGCAGGTAGTTGTCTATTAAATTTAACTCTTTATCTATTAGGTTTAGCTCTTCTGGTGTTATTGTTATCTTGTTTACTTTTGACAGCTCGTCTATTTCATAATCTTTTTTGTTTGAGTTATATGTGTTTCCGAATATGAAGGAAATTCCTCCATCAAAGGACAGCTTTTTTTGATATGATGCTATTGCGATATTATTGTTTTCCATATTGTTGTTGATGATATATGCTTCTGATGAATCTTTTACTGCCATACTCATATTGTTGTTTGTTAGCTTGTTGTTTATGACTAAGACTTGTGTTTCTTCTCCTATGCTTATTCCCTTGTCAGCTAACCCCTTGAACTGATTGTTGTTTATTATTATTCTTGAGCCACTTAAGTCCAAGCCATCTCCATTACTGTCGCCTCTTTTTTCTATCCCGAAAAAAGAATTTTCCACCATACCTGTGCAAAAATCAAGGTCAATCTGGTCTGCAAAGTTGTCCTTGAAAACTGAGTTGATTATGCTTACTTTTGAGTATTTTATAATTAAACCGTCGTCTGCGTGATTTCCATATATCCTGACATTTTCCAGGATGGCATCAGTGTGGTACACAGAAAGTGCTCCTGAAAGATATATCCCATTTATAATCTCCTCATTTCCACCTGAGATTTCCACCCACTTCAAAATTGTCGGTTCTTGTGGGTAGTATTTTCCGATTACTCCAAAAGCTCCAAATGGCTCGTCAGGGTTTATTGCCTTTATTATTATTGGCTCTGAACTTGTTCCTATTGCTGTTAATGGTTGGTATGTTAATATTGAAGTGTCTTTTGCTAATGAAATTTCTGTTCCTTTTTCAATATTCAGCTTGTAGTTCTTTGGAATGACCATATCCTTGTATATCTTGTATTTTCCTTTTAGAAGTGTTATGGTGTTTCCTTCCTGAAGAAATTTGAATTCTGGAAACTCTTCCTGAAATTGTGAAAAAAGAAAATCTTCTCCTGGAACAAAACCATTTGAATCTGCAATCTGGACATAGATGTCCTCTGAGAGTATACCTTCTTTTGTTATGTCGTTTTGCATTCTTATCTCAAAGTTGTTTATGCTTATCTGACTGGTATCCCAAAATATTAGTTTTATTATGTAATCTGTTTTTTCGGGATATAGTTCTTCATCTAATCTTGCTGCGAAATACAAATCATTTATTTTTTCTGTTAAGTCTATTGTGCTGATTTCATTGCTTATTGTCAGACTTCTTGTTAAGGAAGGGTTGTATAAATCTTCTAACCTGAGAGTTATGCTTCCTTTGTAGGGCTCTGACAAGTTGAGGGCAAACTTTGTGAATCTTATCTGGGAAAGGGAGTCTGGCATTATTTTTAGGGTGATAGTGTTTTGTTCTTCAATAATGTTTATGTAGCATTTTGAATATTCCAAGCTCTCTTTTATTGTTCTAAGATTTTGCTGAAGGATTTTTTTGTCTTCTTTAATAAGGTATTCAAGGTACCTTGGGCTATGGAAATTTGATTCATAAGATTTTGCATAAGGAATGTAGAAGTCCATAAGTTCGTCAACTCTTGTTAGTAGGTCTGTCGTTGTTATGTAATCATATAATTTCTTGTTTCTCAACTGCCTTATCTTGTCATTTTTGATTAATAATTTGGGTAGTCCCAAATCTATTTCCCTGACAATTGCCAACTCACGTTCAAACCCCCCCCTCTCAAATTTGAGTGGCACAATCGCCTCGTTTCTTGGGATTATGTAAAACTTTGAGTTTGTTGCACTATAAACAATCTCAAGATTGTCTCCTGTTGTAAACTGGCTCTGACCTGTTATTACTTTAAGTGCTTCTATGCTGGTTATGTAATCCAAGTCAAAAAATTCTATTATCTTTTTGTAATCTTCTTTTTTTATTACATCAAATAATCTCTCTGCCTGAGCAAGCACTTTTTCTTCTTCTATGCCACCTCCCCTTCCCAAATCCATCTTGCTGATTTCATAATCAAAAGATGTTTGATGTCTTTCCCCAAGGAAAACACCATAAGGTTTGTTGTCTCCATCATTCCTGTTTAGGGGATGATCTTCAAAATAATTATCATTTAATGAGAATGCATAACAGTTTGAACATTTGTTATAATCCAAGAATAATTCATCCATCTGGTCCTGCAAATAATAAAGCCCCTGGGTTATTCCATTTATTTTTACAACCACAAAATCATCCCTCACATCAAATAATCCCAAGTCGTTTGCTATTAATCTTGAAATCCTTCCCTTAAGGAGTTTATCCTCAAATATGAACAAGTTGAATCTTCTTATGTTGTTCACATACTTTTCTTTTTCTGTTTTTATACCATAAGATTTCAGTTTTCCTGCCCAATGGTTCCTCATATCCCCCCTTAGTTTTGCTTCTATCTTGTAGACTTCCTTGCCATACTTCAGCTCTGCACTTCTCCAAGTATTATTCTCTGAGAGATACCCTATCTCCATTGCTTCTTTAGAGGTTTCCTTGAAGTGAATCATATCGTTTTTTGAGAATCTTAAGTCAAAGACCGGCAGTTCTCCGTTTGATAGATCTTTTTTCAAAAAGAAAGGATTGAGCTGATATTCTAATCTTGATAAAAGATTTACTTTTAGGATAAAAGCCACATAATTATCTTGAGCTAGCAGTTTATGTGCTTTAGCAAAAAATCCCTCTGAGAAATCAAACATTACCTTGTCTGACTTATATGTTAACATCACGAGGAGAAGTATAACAACCATGATTATAATTCTTCTTTTTTTTATTGCTTTTTTTTGTTCAAGGTCTGTGTTCATCTTTTTCTTCCCTGATTTTCTTATTGCGCTCTTTTTTGTCATACTCTCTTTTATTATTTTCTTTTTTGTTGTGCTCTTTCCACAAGGTTTTTACTTTACTACCCCATTCTACCACAAAAATGATAAGCCACATAAAACAGGCAAGAACTATCAGGAAAAAGATTATGTACACATACCCCCCTGCTTCATCCATTACCATTTTTCATCCCTGATTTCCCTTCTCAGATTTCCCTTCTCAGATTTCCCTTCTCAGATTTTTCTTAAGTTTATCCTTTTCATCATCAGTCAGAAAGGTTTTTAAGTTTAATTATTACCACCTGATTATGAATGCTTTTATCAAGAAACTTCTGTTGGTATTTGTCCTTGTTTCCTTAGTGAAATTCCTGCTTTCCTTGTTTGTCCCCACCATCATGATTTACAGTGATGCTTATATTTATGCTAAGATGGCAAGAAGCTTTTTTTACCATGGGGCTTTCTTGCTTCACGGCAACCCCCTTAATTTTTATCCTCCTCTCTACCCCATCCTGCTTTCAATATCTTATGTTTTCAGGGATATGAGAATTGTTTATGCTTTTATGAAACTAATTAATTCTTTTGTTTCTTCTTTGGTCATATTTCCTGCCTGGCTATTAGCGAAAGAATTTTTTAGCAAGAAAAAATCCCTTATTATTGCTTTTCTTTGTTTAATTACCCCTTTTAGTTTTTCTTTTGCCCCTTACTTGATGGCTGAGAACTTATTTTTTCCCTTGTTTTTGTTTTCTTTTTATTTTATTTACAAGTCTTTTGTTGACAAGAGACTATTATGGGATGCTCTTGCAGGAATATCCATGGCTTTACTTTATCTGACTAAGGTTCACGGGATTTCTCTTGTCTTTGTGGTGATTATGGCTTTTATTGTTTCCCTGATTCGCAGGGAGTTTTTTCAGGTGAAAAAGAAGAGCATCATGGCGCTTTCTTTTATTCTTGTTTATGCTGGCTGGGCAATCAGGAATGTCCTTTTATTTGGTTTTAGCATACCTAATCTCCTTGGTTTTGGAGGTTATTCTGCAGAAGTTGTTTTTGTGACTAACCAGCATTTTTCTTTTCCTGGTTTTTGTGTCTGGGTTATCTTATACCTTGGTCTTTTAATTCTTGGGTCAGGCATTGTTTTTCCTGCTCTTTTTGTTGGTGTCTTAAACAAGGTTAATTTTAAGGATAACAAGAGATTCTTTTTTATCCTGCTGTTGTTCTTTTTACTTTTTGTGAGCCTGGTTATTGCTGCAAACCACAATTCCACAGCGTTCCGTCATGTTTTTTCGTGGATGCCTGGAAGGCCTTTAGGCAGATATGTTGATTTTCTGATTCCTTTAATTATCACTGGCGGGTTTTTGGGTATTTCTAATTCTGTTGTTTCTAAGACTAATTCTAGGGGTTCCAATATTGATCACAGAAGGTTTAAGAAAAGAATTATTTGTCTTTTTGCGCCTGTGTTGTTGTTCTCTTCCTTCTTGGTCATGTTTCCTCTTTTGCCTCTAAATAACCTGTCTCTTTCTTGGATTGGGGTCATCAATGTCGTGCTTAATTTTGTGTTCTTAAGAAGAGTTGCTCTTGGGGGAGTTTATTTTTCTTTGGGAATCACAATATTTTTTGCCCTGCTCTTTTTTGCTCTGCTCATAGTCGCTGTTAAATTCTTGGATAAAATAACTTTTAAGAAAGCTTTTGTTTTTTTGCTGCTGTTTTTTGTTATGATTAATGGGATAAACTCAGTCCTTACTATCTACAACTCTAACTTTTACTGGGGCAGAGGGGAACAAAATCAAATCGGGGCCTGGTTTAACGAGCACGACAAAGGTTTTTCCCATGTTCTTTTTGATGAAGATGACTGCACCATACAACTAACCAAGAGAGAACAAGAAGGAATTTGTGATGAACTGCACGCTTCTACCTTGATGGGCTTTTGGATGAATGATGAGTTGAGAATTGGCAATGTGGGGAATGCAGATAATTTTGATTACTTGGTTTCCAAAAAAAATCTGAATTACAAGGTGTTGAAACAAACTTCAAAGGGGATATATCTTTATTCTGTCAAAGACAAAGTTATTTAAATTTTTCCTGAATCTATAATCACATGAAAATTGTTGTCACAATTCCTGCATATAATGAAGGAAGAAAAATCGGAGATGTTGTATCTAGGGTAAAGAAGGTGA
>JAHJQH010000006.1 GCA_018819375.1 Nanobdellota archaeon | reverse complement strand
GTTTGGTGGGTTGGTAATGTAAAATCTTTTTTTGTGGTGTGTGGTTGCGTTGTGTGGGTTTTTGTTGGTATTTGTGTGGTTGTTTTTGATTGGTGTGGGATTGTTTCATGTGGGTGTTGTTGGCTTGCGTTTGACAGGTATTTTTAATTTGCGTTTGTTGATTGTTTTTGTTTGTGGTTTGTGTTGTTGTGGTTGTTGGTGGGTATGATTATTAGGGGGATTATGAAGTATTGCAAAGCCAACTTTTTAAAGAAACATTTAAATATTCGGATATTCTGGATTTAGTGTAAAGAGGATTTAGTGTAAAGAGAATTAGTGTAAAAAGAGTTAGTATAAGATAGGGTGTATGAAAAGATAAGGTGTATAAAGAGAGGATGATTAAGATGATAAAGAGAGGATGATTAAGATGATGAAAAAACCTGACATCAGGAAAGTGAAGAGTTATCACAAAATGTTTTCTGATATCAAAAAAGAAATCAGTAAAACTGTAATTGGACAAGAAGAAGTCTTGGATGGGTTCTTGAGAGGAATGGTATCCAACGGGCACATTCTGGTTGAAGGAATTCCAGGAATTGCCAAGACACTCATTGTCAGGACACTTGCAAAAGTCACAGGAAGCAAGTTCTCGAGGATACAGTTTACTGCAGACCTTCTTCCAACAGACATAACAGGGCTAACAATATATGAGAAAGACAAGGGATTCATAGTTGTCAAGGGACCAATCTTTTCAAATTTCATTATTGCAGACGAGATTAACAGGAGTCCTCCAAAAACCCAGGGCAGTCTTCTTGAAGCTATGCAGGAGAAACAGGTTACTATTGGAAAAGTCACGTATCACCTGCCTGTTCCTTTTTTCGTGATGGCAACACAAAATCCCCTTGAAAGCAGGGGGGTGTACAATCTTCCAGAAGCACAAGTTGACAGGTTCTTGTTCAAGTTAAATATTACTTACCCTCATCCTGATGAAGAAAAGTTAATATTAGACACCAACATAACCTTGAAAAGATTTGAGGATTATCCATTAAAGAGTGTTGTTGGTCCAACAGACCTGATTGAAGTCCAGAATTTTGTCAAGACAATTTATATGAATGAGGACATTAAGAGATACATAGTCAAGATTGTTGATGCAACAAGAAACCCAGAAAAATACAAAATTAAAACAGGAAAATATGTGGAGTGGGGTTCTTCTCCAAGAGCGTCTATCAGCTTATACATTACTTCAAAAGCTGAGGCCCTTTTAAAAGGAAAGAACTTTGTTACTCCGCACCATGTCAAGAATGTTGCAGGTGATGTCCTTAGGCACAGAATAATCCTGAATTACGAAGGTCAAGCAGTCGGAGTAACCAGTGATGACGTGATAAAAGAGATTCTCTCCAAGGTTCCTGTGCCATAAGATTGTTCTAGAACCTGATGTGTGAATGAAATGGTAAAAAAAGGAAAATTGAATGTAAACCTGTTGCCTGCAATAAAAAAACTTGAATTGGCAACAAAGAAGATGGCGGTCTCGAGAATGATTGGAGAATATGCCAGCATATTCAAGGGCAGGGGCATTGAATTTTCTGGATACCGTGAATACACGACGAATGATGATGCCAGTCTTATTGACTGGAAAGCTAGTGCCAGAGCAAACGAAGTCTTAATCAGGGAATATACCCCTGAGAAAAACATAAATGTATTCTTTCTGCTGGATTCCAGCCATAACATGGTGTTTGGCTCTACTCAGAAACTTAAGATAGAATATGCTGTAGAACTAGTTGCTGCTTTGGCAAATGCTGTTCTTAATGGAGGAAACAATGCGGGTGTTGCATTATTTGATTCTGAACTGAGATTAAGAGTCTATCCTTCGCAGGGGATGAAGCAGTACCATATTATCATAAACGAACTTGTTAAAGGCAATTATTATGGGGGTGCTGGTTATGATATTGAAAAGGCACTGAAATTTGTTATGAATTATCTTGACGAGGGGAGTATCCTCATCATTGTTTCTGATTTTATTGGATGTGTTCCAGGATGGGAGCAAAAACTCAAGATGTCTGCTGGAAAATTTGATGTCATAGCCATGATGGTGAGGGATCCTCTGGACAGCACTCTCCCCACAGGGATTGGTCAGGTTGTGCTGCAGGACCCTTTTTCCAAAAGCCAGGTTGTTATTAATCCTGAACTTGTAAAGGATGTGTATGAAGATGTTATCAGGGAGCAAGAGAGAATGCTGGAAAAAAACTTCCTTGAGGCAGGTGTTGATTTTCTGAAACTAACCACTGACAAAGATTTTATTCATCCGGTAATAGGATTGTTTAATGAGAGAATTTCAAGATGGAGATAACTTTTTCAGACCCAATGTTCTTATGGTTCCTGTTAGGCATACCCTTACTTGTGTTCATTCATTTCCAGAGCCTGAACAGGATTAGAAGAAGGGCTTTAAAGTTTGCTAATTTTGAAGCTATCTCAAATATTATTGGAGAGAGACAGGCATTGTCAAAGAATTTTTTTCTCCTGCTGCTCAGATGCTTGGCTCTTGTTCTTGTAACCCTTGCTATTTCTGGCATGGCCATATGGTATGTTGGGTATGGGAGTGATACTGACTATGTTCTTGCAATAGACACTTCAAACAGTATGACAATAGATGACCTAACACCAGACAGGGTGGGTGCTGCCAAAGAAGCTGCAATGGAATTTGTTGATGTCGCCCCGCCAAACAGCTATTTTGGGGTTGTGGTTTTTTCAGGAAGTCCCATTGTCAAACAAAAATTAACTGACAAGAGAATTAATGTAAAAAAAGAGATAGAAGATATTTTTGTAAGTGTCACAGGAGGAACTAACATCGGAGATGCCATTATTACTTCTGTCAGTGTCCTGTCTCCTTCAAATAACTCCAAGGCAGTTATCCTGCTCACAGACGGGCAGACTAATATCGGACCTCCTATTGAGGAAGCTATTGCTTATGCTAATGAGAATGGGGTGATTGTGCACACCATAGGAGTAGGTACTGAAGAAGGAGGTATTCTTGAAGGGACGTCCATTGTCTTAGGATTGGATGAGCAGGAGCTGGTCAAGATTGCCATGGAAACAAGTGGTCAGTATTTCAGGGCAATAAGCAAGGAGTCATTAAAATATTCTTATAGCGAGATTTCAAGGCTGGATGAACAGAAAATAAGAAAGGATCTGTCATTCATATTTGTCCTCGTGGTGTTTGTGATTTTGTTATTTGAGTGGTTCCTGATAAACACGAAATACAGGACAATACCTTAGGCAAATTTCTTAAACTTAGACATAACTTCTTAAAAGAACTTGTCTGATGATTGGTTAATCAAGTTTAGGCTGGTTTAGGCAAAATGTTTATATACCCCTTACTGGTTCAATAAAGCTATGATGCTCAGAATATGTGAGAACATAACTGATGTTATTGAGAGGGAGAAGGCATTTATTCTTAAACGTGAGATTCCTAAAGGGGGCAAGCCAGAATACTTGTTCTGTGATGAATGTGGGTTGGGGTGGATGTTACGGATAAAAGGAAAATTCGTGAATGAGGTCCATAAGGTTATTAAGGAAGGAGAATCACTTTTACTTCAAAAATTGGATTATGGGGAAGTGGAGGGGTATAAGAAAAAGTATCATCTTTAATAAGGAGGCAACCAACTGCTGTTGTCTTGATGTGATTGCGGGTTGTGGTTTTCTAGTTGCCTTAGTTTTTTGCAGAGCTCTTCTTTTTCCTGCTGAAGGGTGTTTATTCTTTTGTGAGGTTTTTGTTCTGGAGGAACAGGCAGTTCTATTTTCCTGAATTTGTGTGCTGTCCCTTGTTTCTTTTCTGAACTTTTTTGCTTTTTTCCTGTGTTTTTTGAAGGTTTTTCTCTTTTTTTTGGAGGGGCAGGCAGTTCTATTTTCCTTGTTGTCCCAGGTATGAGCTTGATATTTGGCTCTGCTGGAATCATTATCTTATGCTCAAAAATATTTTCTATTTCTCCTGCGCGGGGTGCGTGGTGTATCCTTAACTTTTTCAGTTCTTTTTCCAAATCTGCCAGAATATATTTCTTGGGAGATTTATGAGTTTCTTCTTCAGGAAGTTTCTCGTGCTTTTTCTTTTCTTTCTTGCGGTTAGCCTCTTTTATGACGTGAGCCAGATTTTTTATTGCACTGATGCCCCGAAGAGATATGGTTTTTCCATTTTTCTTCAGGTTTGTCATTTCATTCTTTATTTCAATGAGTCTTTTCTGCTCTTTGTGAAAAGACATATCTTTCTCAAAACCCACCATCTCATCCATTATCTCTTTTTCCTCTTTTAGGGGAAGCCTATAATAAAGGAGAAGTGCCCTGGAATATACTCTTGCTGCTTTGGAATGGTCTTTTATGTATCTTCTCCCGAATTTAAGCAGGTTCAGAATTTCTTTTTTTCTTCTTTTATTCTTATTATAAGTAATCCATTTTGTCAGTAAATTCTTCTTTTGGATGCCTAATTCCTCTTGTTCTTCTTGGCTTAAGGTGGTTTTTGCTTTTGGTGTTTTAATTTCTCCTGGTTTTTTAAACTCTCCTGGTTTTGGCGGTTCTAAATCTCCTCTTGTTCCTGCTTTTTTTGAATGCAGGAGATGATGCAATTTCAGGAAAAATTGAGAGGACTTAAGTTTTGTCCTGAAAGTGGATTCTGTTTGTTTTGGCAGTTCTAACCTAAGATGTTTTGCCATTAGGTTTTCCAGTTCTGAAACCATAAGATTAACCTGCAACTTCTTTATTTCTTCCCCACCATACACAATTTCTGAAAGCTGTTCAATTAACTTCTCTTCTGTCTTGTGGCCTTTTAGTTTTGGAATTAACTCTTCATAAGAATATTGAGTGGGAATATCAAAAACAAATCCCAGGAAATCCTTTGTGAAAATTGACACTTCCTTGATGGCTTCTCCAGGACCTAACTTCTTTATTTTTCTCTTTAACTCCTTCATAGACTTTCGGTAGTATTTTGTCTTATCTTCCAGTTCCTTTTTCTTTTGTTCTTTCTTTTTTGTCCTAGAGTGCAGTTTGATTCTCTTTATCTTCAGTTTTGGCAGAAAATCCTTGATAAAAACCACGAGAAAGAACAACAATCCCGCCACGATTATTAGGAGAGGAACAAAAAGAATGTAAGGGATTTTTGTCCCCAGTAGTGTAATTTCCTGCGCCTGCACGGGAAAGGCATTATGAAATAGAATCAGAAATGAGTATATTGCCAGAAACATCCATTTTTCTTTTACAGAACGCATAGAGGTTTATTGAATTGACGGGTTTATATGGTTTTTGGTTTGAGTGTAGTGTAATATCTGGGGGTGATTGGTTGTTGGTTCTATGTGATTGTTTTTTGAAGTGTGGGATTGTGTTTGGTGGAGTTGTTGGTATCTGCGTGATTATTGTTTTGAAGTGTTGGATTGTGTTTGACAGATTAGAGTTGTTTGTGGGGGGTGTTTGTTTTTGTTTGTTTAGTTCGTGGTCTGGTGTCGTGGGTTGTAGTGTTGTAGTGTTGTAGTGTTGTTTTGCGTATTGTGGTGTTAATGTGAGGTTGTCTTGTCCCTGTCTGATTAAAGGGGCGTGGTGTTTGTGATTGTTTGTTTACTTCGTTGTGTGGCTACTTTGGAATAATCATTTTGATTAGAAAAATATATAAAGGGCTAATGATTAGTTTTTTTAATAAGTTTTTATTAATCAACAAAAAAAGAGGAGGTGAAAATTAATGGTAGATACTGTTACAGCAACGGGTTCTTTAATTCTAAGTCCGCTTGTGACACTATGGAATAGTTTTGTAAATATTCTGCCAGGCATAGTTGCTGCATTAATTATCCTTATAATAGGTTATTTTGTGGCACTTGGATTGGGACACTTGTTGAGGGTAATACTGAACAAAGCCGGGTTAGACAGGTATATGTCAAAGGCGAAATATTCCAAAGCTGTTGGGCATATGAGGCTGTCTAATATTTTTGGGGAGATTCTGAAATGGTATGTCTTCATAATCTTCCTGCAGTCAGCAGTTGCCCTCTTGAACTTGGGAACCTTATCTGGTGTTCTGAATGAATTTGTGCTATGGATACCTAATGTAATTATTGCAGCAATCGTAGTGATATTTGGTATTGCAGTTGCACACTTCATATCAATGAAGATTGAGGAGCACACAGAATTAAGAGGCGTGAGATTTTTCAGCAGGATAATCAAGTTCGTGATAGTGTTTATGGTTGCCATCATTGCATTGAACCAGATTGGAGTGCAGGCATCCATACTTGAGAACACATTCCTTCTGCTGATTGGTGCATTTGCCGTTGGAATTGCAATCGCACTTGGAATCGGGCTTGGTAAAGGACTGCAGATAGAATCAAAGTCCATCATCAAGGACATAAGAGACCTATTAAGACATTAGGTCTTTTCTTTTTTTCTTTTTGTTTTTTTGGGTTTATGTTAGAGCGTTTATGAAGCTTTCCTTATCTAAGCCCGCCTGGGAGATAATACTCGATAAAGTTCCTTTTGCTAATTCCTTATGCTTTGGAACAACCACACAATCTTTTTCCCTGCTTCTTGTTTAGTTAAAATTATATGGCTTCCAGACTGCCTGCTAATATAAAACCCTCACTTGTTTAATGTCTTAATCACCCTAAGCCCAGAAATAGTTGGCAATTTCATAGGAATAATCTTGTTGCCATTGGGGGCATTAATTCCTTTTGTTGTTTTGGTATCTCTTCAGAACATTCTTCCAAATAGAGCAGTATAGCATCCTTTATATTCTTAAGAGCTTCTTCATATGTATGTCCCTGACTAGCTATACCCAGGTCTAGGCAGTGAACAACAAATATTTTTTTCTTATTAACAAATTCCTCGTTTATAACAATATCAAAAGGTTTCTTTTCCATCTTAATCTCCGGCCTTATTTTTATTGTGGCTTGGTTATAGTGTATTAGGATTATGATTATATAAACTTTTCTAATTTTCAGTGGAAATTGATGGCTCAAAACAGGGATGCTTGATTGTCTTGAATTCTTTGAGGGATTCTTTTTTTGCTGTTTTGTTGCGGGAGAGATTGTTGTGAGGGGGTAATTGTTCTTGCTTGTTAGAAAGGTTTTTGATGGTTAGGATGATTCTTGTTTATTAGAATAGTTCTTGCTGTCGTGGGTTTTTGATTTCTTTGTCTTGATTCCTTTCTTCTTCATTCCTCTTTGGTCTTTCTCGCTTAGACCACCTCTCTAAGGTTCTGTGATTTGTTTTTGCTATTAAACCTTTGTTTGGGAACAAGAAGCAATTTCCGCAGTAGGTGGTTTCTGTATCGTGATGGCACATCCGTATACTCCCCTTGTTATCCCCAACGAGATTAATCCAAAAAGAGTCCATTCTTGAGATTTTTGGGTTCAGTTTGTTTTCCTCGTGTCTATAAGTTCCTTCATATGGTTCAGAGGGTTCAAATGCGTCTGCCTGATGAACAGGAGATTTTAAGGTTCTCCAATCAAGACCTGTGTATTCCTTTGCCCAGTACTGGTCGTGAAATCTCCTTGGGATTAGCTGTATGTTC
>JAHJQH010000037.1 GCA_018819375.1 Nanobdellota archaeon | reverse complement strand
TTACCAGTGTCTATTCCATTGATGCAACCTTCACAAACAATTGGTTCTGGTTGTGATGGACATTCATATATTGGACAGCCTTTGCTATCTTTCTTACCAGTGTCTATTCCATTGATGCAACCTTCACAAACAATTGGTTCTTCTATAGGAGTTTGCTCAATAACTGTTTCAGTTGCACTAATTTCTATTACTCTACTTGTGATTGGAAACGCAAAAGCAACATTTGTCATAGCTAAAATTAGAACTACTAAGAAAAATCCAGAAAATATTTTTTTATTATTTTTCATTTGTATTCACCCTTAAAAGAGTTGTATTGTTATTTAAATATGTATCTATGACTTCTATCGAGATTGAACTTATTAAATCTTTCGATTTGCCCCAACCTCTTCATCGAGTAAAAAACGCCCCTTTCCATAATTTTGGAAACCCCCGTCCTCGTCTAAAAAGTAAGAATTTTATTGTATTTAACACTCTAATTTAAAGAAATCGTCGAAAGAGATTTCTGTACATCCTCACACTATCAGTAGTTATAGAAGCAATGGCAATTGTCCTTTTTCATCAGTCAATAACACAAGTAGTCTATATCCTGCTATGCCTCGGAGCAGTGATGTTCCTTTCCACCTTCGCAATCACAAAGCTCCAGAAGAATATTTAGAAATATGAAAAAATGAAAATATGAGTTTAATATCAGATTTATGGGGAGTTTTCCGAAGAAGTTTTTGAGTCTACCGTCAATCAGGAACAAAGTTTTGCAACAAAACCCTAACTCAAGATTTCTTCAATCTTTGTTATAAACTCATCAGCATCATTTAAAGATGTCTTAGCCATCTCTCTTGTAATTGAAGGAGTTGCATCATATTGAGCAATTTCTCTTTTTGTTTTTGTTTGAATCAATTTTGTTATAAGGTTCTCAGTTAGAGCTTTTCATCCTATAATTCTCCAAAAGATTTCATGCCCATACAAAGATATCCCATGCTCTTTTACTTCTTTGCCAACATTTAATTCTTTTGAATTTAACATCTTTTTGAATTCTTCAATATTCGTAATTAAAGAGTTTATTTTTATATTATGCGAGTATTTATAAGCTGCACTCTCTCTTTCTATTGATTCCCTTAAGTTTTTGTCTTTTATATTACTTACCACAAATAGAAGGTCAATATCAGATTGTTTTACTGATATCCCTTTTGCATAGCTTCCAAACAAAATAATGGAATGTATTTTAGACATAAACCTTTCCATTAATTTAGAAATTAAGTTGTCTATTAGTTTTAGTCTTGGATTTTCCTTATATAACTCTTCTTTTTTTAGAATATCCAAAGATTCTAGAAAATGCCTTGTCTTTGGATTAGGGAGGTTTAATGAACATTGTTTAGCCCCTCCTATTTTCTCTATTTTTATGATTTCTTCATCTTCCATTTCGCTTATATGGTTATAAGCAGGGCGATACCCTATTTTCAGTTTTTTAGATATCTCTAAGATAGTAAATCCCCCAGCTAGTTTAGTCCTCATTAGTCTTATAATCTTTAGCAGGGTTTTTTGTCTCATTTTCAATTATTCACTTAATGAATAGTGTTATTCACTTTAGTATATAAACTTTTCGATTCCCTTTTGTCATTCCATAATCTTTCAAAGGAATAATCAAGAATCTTGTTTTTTAAACAATACATTAGACAACTACTTCTTTGTTTAGATTTAGGGAAGTTTTTGCGATAGCAATGAAGTTGCGAAAGAGTTCAATCTAGCACATAACCAAAAAAATAGATTTACAGAAGATATACCCATTCAAGTATAAGTTTGGCTTAATCAGAAGTTTGTTCTTGACTCTGTCAAGTTGTTTATTTTTCTTCTGTCTTCTCGTCTTCTTCTTCTGTCTTCTCGTCTTCTTCTGTTTTCTCTTCAGTCTCTTCTTCTGTCTTTTCGTCTTCTGTCTTCTCTTCTTCTTCTGTCTTTTCGTCTTCTTCTTCTGTCTTTTCGTCTTCTTCTTCTGTCTTCTCGTCTTCTTTTTCTTCTGTTTGACTTTCTGAATTAGTTTCAGTAGTCTCTTCCGGTTTTTTATTTTCTTCTTCCATAGTAAAAGGGGTTTATGGAAATTATATAAGTGTTTCGGTTTATGAATTCTGTGAAAAACTTGCCCACCCATAACGAGAGAATATCAAGTTTACTTTTTGCTTATCATCAAGTCATTCAAATCATTTTTACAAAGTCGTTATTTACGAAACTTTAAAAACAAGGAAATTTATTTATATTCCTATGTTTAGAATCAGAAAAATTTTTGATGGTATCTTGCCTGCAAATAAAACTGCAATCGGAAAGGTTCAGGAAATTTTAAGGTCAAGATTTCCCAACTTAAAAGAGAAAGATATTCAAAAAATTCCTGAACAAATAAAAAATCCTTTAAAATATAAATTTAGGTCCATCCTCTTTGTTGCAGATACTAAAAAAACAGATGTTGAGGGCTTTGCACTTCTATTGTATGCATCTGATTTAAACTTTTGTTATCTTGAATTTGTGGCAACAATAAAAAATATCTCAAGGAGTGGAATAGGGAATGCACTTTATCAGCGGGTGAGAGAAGAGGCTCAAAACCTTGGTGCAATAGGGATATTTTACGAGTGTTTGCCAGATGATAAGAAGCTTTGCAAAGACCCGAAGATTTTGGCAGAAAATAGATTAAGATTGAAATTCTATGAAAGATATGGTGTCACACCCATAATTAACACAAAATATGAAACTCCTGTAAAAGATGGTGATGATAATCCACCTTATCTCCTGTTTGATGGTCTGATAAAAAGTAAAACACTATCGAGCATTGATGCTAAAAATATGGTACGGGCAATTCTTGTTAGAAAATACTCTCATCTCGTAAGCAAGGAGTATATTGATATGGTTGTAGATTCGTTTGTTGATGACCCTGTTCTTTTCAGAGAAAAGAAGTACATAAAAAAAGAGATTCCAACTCTTCAAGAAGACATTCATCAAAGCAAAAAAATAACATTAATAGTAAACGAGAGTCACATTCTACACCATATTCCTGAAAGGGGTTATGTCGAGTCTCCTGTTAGGATAAAATCCATACAAAAAGAGTTAGAAAAAACAGACATTTTTGTTAAATCCCCTGCAAAAGTATTCTCAGAAAAGCATATACAAAAAATTCATGACAAGAATTATATTGAATATTTCAAAAAGATATGTTCTACACTTGATTCTAAAAAATCTGTGTATCCTTATGTATTTCCAATAAGAAACGCAACAAAACCACCAAAAGAGCTTGAGGTTAGAGCAGGTTATTATTGCATAGACACATTCACTCCCTTAAACAAGAATGCATATCTTGCAGCAAAAGGTGCAGTTGACTGCGCTCTTAGCGGTGCACAAAAAATTCTTGAAGGGAAAAAATTAGTCTACTCATTAGTTAGGCCCCCTGGCCATCATGCCGAGAGAAAATCATTTGGAGGATTTTGCTACTTCAATTCAAATGCAATTGCGGCAGATTACTTGAGTGAGTTCGGGAAAGTTGCAATACTTGACATAGATTATCATCACGGAAACGGTCAGCAGGACATATTTTACCAGAGGAGTGATGTATTAACGATATCAATACACGGGCATCCAAAATTTGCTTATCCTTATTTTAGTGGATTTAAAGATGAAATTGGTGTGGGTGAGGGGATTAATCTCAATCACAATTTCCCACTTGATGAAAAAATAGATAGTGAAAAATACAGGCAAACTCTAGAACTCGCCCTTTCAAAAATAAAACAGTTCAAACCAAAATTTCTGGTGGTGGCACTTGGTCTTGACACAGCAAAAGGTGACCCTACAGGGACGTGGGATTTGAATTTTGAGGATTTTAAGAAAAATGGTTTTCTAATCGGCTCACTGGATATTCCTATACTAGTTGTTCAGGAAGGTGGCTATAATAATCAGGTTCTTGGAAAAAACGCAAAAAACTTTTTTTTGGGATTGCATAAGGCAAAATATCCGAAGGACTAAAAACCATTTACTTTTAAGAAAAAAACCCGGAGTTTATTAAAACTAACATTGTAGATAAAAGAAATTTTCAGAGCGAAATGTAGGGAGAGCGCAGCGAGTCTATATATGCATAACACTGGGAGGAATTCAGTTCCACCCAAAGAGCATAAGTGTTACATCAAGAACAAATATCAAAAGGGAGTTTCTAAATAAATAAGGTGGCACATTTTGGGCACAAAGATTTAAATAGTCAATTGTTTATTGTATATTAATGAGGTGAATTCCTATGAAAAAGATATTATTAAGCTTAATTGTCTGTATCTTGATGTGTTCTTTAGTTTTAGCTCAAGGACAGCAAGGTATATATGAACCTGGAACAGGAATTGAAAATCCTGAGACTAAAGAAGCGGGGCAAGGAACAGGTCGGGGTTTAGAAGTAGATACTCAAAATCAAGGAGAAGAAACTAATCTACAAAATCAACAGAGAGTTAGAGAGGGTAGTTATATGGGAGAAGGTGGACAGCAAATGATGATTCAAGAAAAGGCGAATAATCAAATGCAATTGAAGGTTAATGGTGTTTCTGCAAATTATGGTCTTAATTTAACACAAAAACAAGTTCAAAATAAAACAAAATTACAGGTAAAATTAAGTAATGGAAAAAATGCGGAAATCAAAGTTATGCCAAATACTGCCTCTGAAACTGCATTACAAAGCTTAAGATTAAAAAATTGTGTTGAAGAAGAAGGATGTTCTATTGAATTAAAAGAAGTTGGACAAGGGGAACAGGTAAAAGTAGCTTATGAAATAAAAGTTCAAAAGCAATATAGATTTCTAGGATTGTTCAAGACAAAAATGCAGGTACAAGCACAAGTAGATGCAGAAAATGGAGAAGTTATTCAATCCAAAAAACCTTGGTGGGCTTTTTTGGCAAGTGAATCTGAGGAATAAGATTTTTTTCTATTTCTTTTATTTTTAATTTTTTAGGGCGGTTATCCCTTTTAACACATCTACACGACGATTGAAACTAACGTGTGAAATTAAAAGAAGTTCCGAGCGTAGTAAGGAGTTTAGGTGTAACGAGGTGCAACTGAACGTAATCTCTTAATCGATGTTATGCTCTCCCGATAGGGATTGAATTTTAGTGCAACGTCCCGAAGGAAAACCGAAGAGTTAAAGTTTAGTGGTAGTCGTTCCATCAAGCGAACAAAGTAAGCCATAAAGAACAAGTATCAGGGGGACAATTTTAGTCGTCGTTTCGTGGGGGGGCGTGCAAGATTTAAGGAGTTAAAAATAGTACCATATACTCTTGTATTCTTCAACATCTTCCCCATCATGTTCAAGTCTTTTTAAATAAGCATATATTGGAACATCAGTATATAAATAATCTTCAATTAAAAGTAACATAGATTCCCAAGGATAGAATCGGTAAATTCTGCTTCCATCTTGAAGAATCATAATTATTTCATGATCCTGCCGTGATTGCAAATGGGATTTTCCTAGTTTGGGAACATTAAAAACAGATTTGTCAGTTCTTACAATACCTGGAAGAAGTCTAGTTTCCTCTTTCCTTTCTTGTTCAATTCTTGCAATAGGAACCCTAAACTCCCTAGTTTCTTCTTTACCCTTCATATTAAATGAATAATATGGGTTTATCCCAGATAGTTTTAAAGTTTTTCTTAAAAAACAAGTTTGATATTTAAAACTGTTAAAATATGTGAATACTTGTTGATTATATATGCTAATCCCTGCTTTTTTTATCTTTTTAACAGCATCTAAGACATCAGGGGTTATTTCTGAAGCATCTTCAAAATGAGTTACTATGCAAATCTCTTTCTTACCTAATTTATTGAACCGTCTTAAAATTTTTACGAATCCGCTATCTATTCTATATGGTAATGTTACCAAAACCCTTGTACCGATTCTTATTCGCTCAATGTGCTTTATCTTATTTAATTTTTCCAATAGTAAACGGATATATTCATTGTCCAGCGTTAATGGATCCCCGCCAGTAACTAAAACTTCTGTAATATATTTATTTTTTTTAATCCAATTGATTGCATCTTGTATTTTATCAGATGAAATAACAGTGTCTTGAATATCTTTAATTTCCCAATTCCTTTGGCAATAAACACAAATTTGAGGGCAAGAATCAAAAGGCTTCAATATAACAATATTCGGATATCTTCTAGTAATCCCATCTATGGGGCTGGTTGATTTCTCTCCCATAAAATCCATATCTATTTTCTTAGTCTTGTTCACAGTAACATTAATGCAGTATTCTTTACTAGGAATCACTTGTGCTCTGACTAGACGATCGTTTTTATCTCTGCCATCCTCATTAAACAATGTAAGATAATAGGGGGTTATCTGAAAAGGAATTCCATTCTTTTCTGCTTCTTTTATTCCTTGAATTTCGTCCTCTTCAAGTTTTATTAATTCTGAAAGGGTTTTATAATCCCGGATTATGTGGTTTAGATGCCATTTGTAATTTTTCCAATCCTCTTCTGTTGCAGAAAAATGTTTTAATATTTTATTTTTGGCACTTTTTTGATTTTTGATACTTTCTTCATCTGTTCCCTTCCTAAAATTCTTAAAATGATTTAACATTTTTTGTGCGTATTCATCAAGAATTTTACATCTTGTTTTTGCAGTAATCTCATTCGAGGGTAAAACTTCTGTGTCCAATAAGTAGAATTTTTCATTCATGCCCCTTATTAAAAATAAAATTTCTGATAAAAATCCGTTCCCGATTTCATTAATTGAGTTTTTGTCTTTATTATAAACTTTAAATAAAATGTTCAATGCAGAAAAACCACTAAGTTCTTCGTTTTCGGTTCTTATTATATTTTTGAAAACCCTTATACACTCTTTAGCATTATTTCTTTCTATTATATGTGTCTTGTCAGAATACTTATGAGAATAAATATTAAAATAATTTCGCTCTAAGTCATTTAAATAATTAAATAACTTCTCTCTTAATTCATTTAAATCAGAAGCGTTGCTAAATATGTTCTTTATCTTCGCATCTTCACAAAATAAAAGGTCAATAAGTTTTTGCTTAGACAAATTGATTTCTTTTTTCATAAGATAATAAAATAAGTAATCTTATAAATAGTTTTCGTTGTTCGTCGTCCCCCCCTGTTTTTCGTATTTAGGACTTAAACACAATTGAACATAACATCCGGGATATATGAAGTTTTTCTGGACCGAATGGAGTGATTTGGGAAAAATTCCGCGTTGAGAATCCAAGGTCAAGAGAATTTATTACAAGAAGGTATATTACAAGAGGGTATTATTCTCTTTCCAAACATCCCTCACTCAAATCCCATCAGATAACCTTAAAAGTTCTACCCCCTTAATGACCAACAATATGCAATCACCAATAAAACTATCAATAATAATCCCCACGTGGAATGAAGAAAAAAGGCTTCCTCCAACATTGGAAAGCTATCTGAATTTCTTCATCCCAATATATGGCAACAACCTCGAGATTATCATTATGCCAAATAATTGTCAGGACAAAACAGTAGAAATAATCCAAAAGTTTCAGGAAAAACACCCTCAGATAAAATACAAGTATCTGACCAGGCCAGGAAAGGGAAATGCAGTTATTGAAGGATTAAAACTCGCACAAGGAGACTTAATCGGTTTTGTGGATGCAGACAACTCAACAAGACCAAAAGAATTTTATGACCTTGTGCAGTCCATCAAAAGCCACGATGCCACAATTGCCTCAAGATGGATAAAAGGTGCAAAAATAAACATAAAACAGCCGCTAAAAAGAAGAATAGCGAGCAGGGGATTCAATTTCCTTGTAAGAACTCTGTTCGGGCTCCAATTGACAGACACTCAATGCGGTGCAAAATTATTTAAAAAACAAGCCATCAAGCACATACTTCCAGAATTAGGAATAACAGAATGGGGCTTTGACATAGACATATTGTATCAACTAAAAAGAGCAGGATACAAAATAAGGGAAATTCCAACTACCTGGTATGACTCTCCAGATTCAAGATTAAAAATAGGAAAAGTAGGTTACCAGATGTTTCTTTCAGCAACAAGACTCAGGTTGATTTATTCCCCATTCAAGTTCATTGTAAATGCTTATGACCTAACCCGCGATAATTTAAGAGGAAAAAACAAATGAAAATATTATTGCTTTTATTATCAAGAATTGGGGACACCTTAATGTTCACGCCAACATTGAGAGAGATAAGAAAAGCTTATCCCAAAGCACAAATAGATGCATTAGTGATGTTTGATGCGTGCAAGGATGTTCTTAAAGACAACAAAGACATAGACAAATTAATTCACTGGCACTTCATAAAAAAAGGCCCCATCAAATCACTATTTTTTATGCTAAAAATAAGAAAGCAGAAATATGACTTATGTATCACTCCCTACCCAGCAAACAAGATGCAATACAATCTGATAAGTTTTCTCACAAAAGCAAAACAAAGGCTCGCTCATAAATATCCCATCAAGAAAATATCATCCTTCTCTTGGCTTCAGACAAAAAGGGTTCCAACAGACAAGACCTCTCACGCAATAGAAGAAAACCTGAAAATTCTCCCTCAACTAAAAATAAAATCAAGCAGCCCTCACAAGAAGATGTTTCTAAGATTAAACAGTGAAGATAAGGAGTTTGCATCTAATTTTATGAAAACAAACAAGATAAAAAAGCCCTTAATAGGATTTCATCCAGGAACAAGCAGATTAGCAGGAATGCCATTAAAAAAATGGCCTGAAAAGTATTTTGCAAGACTAATGGACCTGATAAAAGAAAAATACCCCCACTCCACGACACTAATTTTCAGAAGTAAGGATGAGCAGGAATCAATAAACAAAATATGTCGCTTAACAAGAACAAGACCAATAATACCGGAAACAAAAACAATAAAACAAGCAGCAGCGATATTAAGACAATGCAGTTTGCTGATAGCAAACGACTCAGGATTAATACATATGGCAGCAATATTCAAAGTTCCCACAATCACAATAACAGGACCAACAAATGAGAAAAAAACAGTTCCAAGAGGAAGAGAACACAGGACAATATTCAAAAACATTCCCTGCAGGCCTTGTTATCAAGTAGGCCCAAACTTAAAATGCAGGTTCAGGGGAAAAAACAAGATAAGATGCTTAAGGTTAATTACTCCAGAAGAAGTTTTCAGGTTAGTCAGAAATTCTCTTCAAACTTGTAAATAACAGCTCTTGGCATCTGCTCTCCTTCTCTTCCAAAAACCATCACTGGCTTCAACATTTCAGGATGATTTTGCGGATATGAATAAAGCCACGGCTGTGACCTTTCCCAAATAGAAAGCACGAGATAATCAGGCTTCCTCTCCCTCATCTCATCCAAAAACTCTTCTTCATAATCAGTTCCTACAGTACTTGTTTCTCTCTCGCTGTAATAAGTGTTTTGTGGAACCCCATTATTAAGTACAATAACATCTTTCTCAGTATTTTCCTTTAGCCATAAACCAACTTGTTTTAACTCAAGGTAAGAATCTTTCTTAGAGTCTATCAGTGATTTTCCCATCTTAAATTGGGAATAGCCAGAAAAGACAATTAGAATCACAACAATCAATACAACAATAATCTTTTGGTTAGCCTTGACTTTATCACTCAACCCAGACAAAAACCCAGCCCCAAACAAAAATATTGGAGGAAAAGAATAAAGAACATACCTTGGCTCAAAAATCCAGAAACTAAAACCAAAATACATCAATGGAATTAAAACCCACAAGAACAAGAAAAACTGCCTGTTCAAAACCTTCTCTTTTCCCTTCAAGAACAAATCAAAACCAATAATAAGCTTAAATAAGAATAAGGCAAGAGCAATTATGAAAACTACAAGAAAAACAGTTCCAAGTTGCCCTGGCAGTACTTTAAGGTACATCAAGAACTGCCCAAGACCCTGGTTTCCTCCAGAATACTCAACACCTGGAAGAGAAACCCACATCCTATGAACTGGATTCCCGTATTTGAGAGTAGACCAGATAAAATAAGGCAGCATAACAACAAAACCAGCTAAAGCAGTAATCCATAATCTCTTGTTTTTCAGGAAACCTAATTTTTCAGTAACAATCAAGTAAGCAAGTATCAGAATAACAAAAAGTCCGATAGTATACCTGAACATTATCCCAACTCCGAGAACAATCCCAGACCAGATAAGCCATTTTGAACCCATTCTCTCAATATACCCATTCCAAAACAAAAAAACCCCGAGCATGCCCAAAGAAAGAGAAGGCATGTCAATAAGAAGTCTTCCACTCATGAACAAGTCAAGATAAAAAACAGAAACAAGAAAACCTGCAATAATTCCGGTTTTAGCATTAAAAAGCCGTTTTCCAATAAGATAAGTTACGACAATTCCAAGAGAGGAAAATCCAATTATAAAAAACCTGAAAAAGGATTCTCCAAAACCAATTCTGTAAAAGAATGAACAAATCATAGGAAACAACACAGGCCTGACAATATTCCATCCACTATTAGGTGTCCCAAATGCAAGATGCTTTGCCTGAAGCATGTATTCAGCCTCATCCCACCACAAAGGCTGTCCCAAATCATTGAGATAAAGGCGAAGCAGGACAGCAAAGAGAACTATGAGAACAAGTCCAAGATTATAAGGGTCCTTTATCCACTCAATAACAAGATTCTTTTTATTACAAACATATTTTTCAAACACATTCTGGTGTATGGCCTCTTCCATGTTCAAATTGGTTCCATATATACTTCAAATTGTTTCCACATATACTAAAACCCTGCATATATTAAAAACTATTCCTCTATATTAAAACTATTCCTCTATATTAAAACTATTCCTGCATATATTAAAACTTATTCTTTTATATGAAACTGCTCCTTTGTACACTAAAAACTATTTCTTTAATTCAGTAATGTTAATTTCCCCGAGTAAGTCACAAGGAGAACAATAACCATATTCATAACAAGTATCTGAAAAAAGAGGATTAGATAATCTTGAAACCTTTAAATCCTCAAGAGGTTGTTTGTTCCTGAGCATATAAGAAACACATCTGAATCTTGTTCCATCAGGAGCAATAAGAAACACTTTCTTGGCACAATTGACTTTTTTCTTGAACTTCTTTGAGCATCCATCAAACATATGATACTGGTCATCATCTATGGCGAGTTTGATTCCTTTTTTGGCAAAGAGTCTCTTTAATCTTCTGGCTTCCCCAAGCTCAGGGCAGACAGTATGAACTGAACCCTTAAACTTGCCAGAAGCCCTTAATTTATCAAAAACATGAAAGAACTTTTCAGGATTACCAGAAGAAGTATGATAACTTGCATAAAAAGTCATTGGTTTTTTGATTTCTTTTATGTATTTCTTCAGAAATTCATCAGTCCAGTTAAAATTAGTGTATAATTTGATGTTGATGCCTGAATTTATTCCATTAATAATCTTAAGAAAATCTTTATGCAGGGTCGGTTCTCCTCCAGTTAAGATGACATCCCTCTGTTCCTTATTAATGATTTTGACCCATTCCTCCCCAGGCAAAGTGTCAAACTTGTGTATTGAACCGTGAAATTTGTTTACGCAATAAGGGCAATTAAGATTGCAAACGAGAGTTGGATAAATTATGATTTTTCCGTCAAATTTCTTGAAATACCTGAGATAAAGATTTCTTAGGAATTTTATGTTTCTGATTCGTGTAACAAGCGGATTACTGCTATAAATGAATTTATCTGCAAAGTTCATGTTTGACAAACCACAATTAAAAACAAAAGACTGATTTATTTAAAAGCCTTCCGCATATCACAATCAGTGCCCAGCCAAGAAAAGCACCAACCATATCAAAAAACAAGTCCCCTACACTGAAATATCTTCCATAAACAAACAACTGGTGAACTTCGTCAAGAACAGAATAAACCAAGGTAAAAACAAAACTTTTCCCAAAAGCATTGCTAAATCTGGAATAATTCAGGGCCCTCCAAAGCAGGATGTAAAAAATGCAATATTCAACAAGGTGAATAATCATCGAAGAAAAAGAAAAAACAGGCCTGAAAGTAGCAGGCATCTTTACATAAGGGTCAGGCAAGGAAGAAAAGTAAAACACAAAAACAGCATAAACAAAAAAAGGCAGCCAATACAACAAAATCAGTTTAGTTGTCCTGTTCATCTTCATAACCTCGTCAATTTTGTTGATTCAACTCTCTCCCAAGCATCTCCGTAATGCTTTTTCTTGAACCTAATTTCCCAGAAAACTCTCAACCACAAAAACAATCTAACAGGAAACAACTCTAAAGTCCAGAAAAACTCTTTTAAATTCCTTGGATAAGTAAAAATTTTCATGAGGTTAGTAATTGCTCCTTTAACTTCCCCAAAAAAAGATTTGACTCTCGGGAAGTCAGGAGCATATTCAGTAAGTGTCTCGTGAGCTTTTGCAGTTCTGACTCTTTGTCTCAGCCAGTCCTTCAGGTTCTCGGGATTTTTCACGAAAACCTTCGCATTTTCAGCATATCCAATTTCATACTTATGCTTCCAAAAAATATAAGGGATATAACTATCTTCAGCAACATCAAGAGGAATTTCATCAACAACACCTTTTCTAAATCCAAAAAGATAACCGCTACACTCCAAAAAATCTCCCCTCTCGTATCTTCTCTTTCTGGAAATTTCGTGTGCACCAACATCATATAAAAAATGAGCCCAATATCCAAACTTGCTGCTGCGGTTATCCATAGCAACAGGTCTCCCACAAACACAACCAATCAAGGGATTTTTGAAGGCATTGACCATATTATCAACAGCATTCTCATCAAGAACAACATCAGCATCAGTAAACAGCATTATGTCATATTTTAGTCTCTTGAATAATATGTTCAAAGCAGCACTCTTTCCTTTCCCAGCATCTTGAATAACCTTCACCCCTTTAAACTTCTTGGCAACTCTCTCTGATTCCTTATCAGCAGCAGAAACAACAATATCAAAATTTACCTCTCCTCTCTGGCTTTTAAGAGCCTCTAAAGCTCTCTTCAAATTAGGTTCTCTAAAAGAACTTACAACAACACACACTCTTTTGTTAAGAAGCTTCCCAACATTGTCAAAAACCTCATTCAGAGAAATTGTATCAATACACCTTACTTTTTGTGTGCATTTATTCTGATAAAAACACTTGCACTCTTTTTTTGGTTTCAACTTCACTCCAAGTCCATACATCTCAATCTCATTTGCAGAAGTAGGCCCAAAAAGAGCAACAACTTTTCTCTTGAGACCAAGCGCAATATGCAGGCCAAGAGTATCTGTTGTAATAACCAAATCACAGATGCTCATCAAAGCAGGAAATTCAAACAAGTTATTCCCGCATCCAACATTTATTATGGGAACTTTGGCAGTAGAAACAATTTTGTTATTTCTCTCAATCTCATTAGGGCCTCCAAACAAGATAATCTTAGCATTTAGTTTTTTGTGTAACATTTCAGCTAATTTTGAGGTGTTATCAACACTCCATTCCTTGGGCCATCTGCCTTCCCCGCCAGTATTCAAGCCAATAATCAAATCAGTTTGAGATAAGTTAAATCTTCTCTTAAAAATTTCAGCAAACCTTCTCTGTCTTTTTGTTAAATCAAGAACAATGTCATAATACTTTGGTTTTATTTCTGCAATGTTTTGCATATGCTTCTGGTGAGTCCTTTTGTTTTTCTTTTTTAAAACATCATTCTTTGGTTTCTCACCAAGAGCAGACATGTCAAACCATTCTTTGGCAGAAACAGTAGGAACAACACCTTCCCCTTCCACATAATAACCAAAAACTTTTCCTTTTAATTTAGTGGCAAGGATAGCAGTATCATAATCATCATTAAGATTAAGTATAACTTCAAATCGTTCTCGTTTGAATTTCTTTATGAGTTCATTTGAAAAAACAAAAATTCTGTCAATAAGTTCATTGTATTTAAGTAAAGGAACAGATTCTTCCTTTGTAACCCACCATATCTCACTACGAGGATATTTTTCTTTTAATCCTGCAAGGATGGAGGTGGTCCTAAGAACATCCCCTCTCGCCTCTAATTTAAGAATCAAAATCTTTTTCTTCATTCTCTATAAACCCCCATAACCCTCTCCGCAATCTTGTCCCAGTCATACCCTCGTGCTTTTTTTAAGTTATTCCTCTTAAACATTTCTGCAAGCTTCCTGTCATCCAAGACCTTTAAAATCTTTTCTTTCCATTTCTGCTTGTCTCTCCAGTCAACCAAAAACCCATTCACTTCATCCTCCATCTCATAAGGAATTCCATTCACAGGAGAGGCAACAACAGGAAGCCCAGAAGCCATTGCCTCAAAAAGTGTCAGAGGTAATCCTTCCCTGTAAGAAGGAAGTGCATAAACATCAGATGCCTGATACATTTCAGCAATCTCTTTTCTGTCTCTGGTTTCATCAAGAAGTATCATCTGCTTTTCATTTTTAATCATTCCTCTTATTTTTTCTTTCATCCCCTCATCAGGACCCCGAAAAACAAACCACACATCCTTCCTCTCACGCACAATCTCCTTCCCAATCTCCACCAACACATCAGGATTCTTTGTAGGATTCAGTCTTCCAAAAAACAACACTATTTTTGCATCTTCAGGAATCCCCCACATTTGTCTAAACCTATTCCTTCTCACTCTCTCAAAAAACACATCACTCATCCCATTTGGAATATTAACAATCTTCCCGCTCAGGGCCTTGTGCCCTCTTTTTCCCAGGGCTTTTCCTAAAAAGCTTCCGCCATATTTTTCAATAAACTGGTTTTCCCAAGGTGTTATAGCAATTACTTTATCAGTCAGCATTAATCCAATCCTGTTAACAACATTATAAGCAACAGGCATTAGTATTTTTCCAATCAAGCTTCGTTTAGCATCACTCCAGGGACAGTGAGTAGTATGAACTAGTTTGCTCCTCCTGATTTTCCCAGCAACATTTGCAAAAAATAAGTGAGTGTGACCAAAAACATGTGTATGAACAACATCAAACTTTTTATTCCAACAAAGAATCTTTAAGAAAACCCCAGGCCAAAAACTCCCAAAATTAGCAACCTTAAACCAATGAACGCATCTGTGCACCCACACCCCATCAATCTTCTCTTCCTTCACTTTCAATCTGTTATACTTGTCCCAGTCAGAAGTAAATATATGAACCTCGTGCCCATCACGAACCTGCCTAAGAGCCAGTTCCTTAACTACCTGTTTAACCCCTCCAATCGCCGGCTCATAAAACGGGCATACATGCGCTATTCTCAATTTCC
>JAHJQH010000036.1 GCA_018819375.1 Nanobdellota archaeon | reverse complement strand
TGTGTTTGACAGGTTGGGGTTGTTTGTGTGTTGTGGTTGTGTGGTTGATAGGGGTTTTTGGTTGTTAGTGAAGCAATCTTTTTTTGAAGTGTAGGATTGCGTTTGGGATGTTGTTGATTTGTGTTGTCGTGGTGTTTGTGTGTTGGTGGTTGTGATTTGCGTTGTTGTAATGTGTGTTGCGGTTGAGAGGGCGTGTTTGTGTGTTGGTGGTTGTGTGGTTGGTTATCGGTATCTGGAATACCGAAAAGTATATAAATATCGGGATTTGTAATACCGATATGGAAGAGATAGAATTATTTGAACAAAACCCCTGGTGGGGGAATAAAGGATTAATAGAAGAAGATTATGACATATACAAATGGAAGGAAAAAAAATACAAGTGGGTCCCAGAGATTATAACAGAAATAAACCTAAACCCTTTTTGCCTGCACATACTTTTTGGACCAAGGCAGGTAGGCAAAACAACCTTAATTAAATTGTTGATAAGAAAATTGCTTGAGACAAGAGAACCAAAGTCCATATTTTATTTTAATTGTGAAAATGTCGGAGATTATAAGGAGTTACTGATGATTCTTAATATGTACTTGGAGTTCAAGAAAGAGAACTCCATAAAAAGTGCTGTCATCCTCCTGGACGAGATTACAAACCCGAAAGAATGGTACAGGGCCATAAAATCACTTATAGACCGAGGAAAATTAAAGGATGATGTTGTTATCTTAACTGGTTCTTCTAGTATTGCCATCAAAAAGGAAGTTGAACTATTTCCTGGGAGAAGGGGGGGTGGAAAAGACTTTATGATATACCCGCTCTCGTTCAGGAGTTTCCTAAGGGTTGTTGATGAAGAAATAATGCAAAAAATTCCCTGTCTTCTCAAGATTGAGGATTTGGATAAGATGGTCAGCAAGGCCATGGTGTTTATGGAAAGATTAGACAGGCACTTAAAAGATTATATGAGATACGGCGGATTTCCATTAAGTGTGGTAAACCTGCATAAGGATAAAGAGGAAGCAAAGAGGACTTACCTAAGCTGGATTAAAAATGCAATATTAAAATCTGAAAGAAGTGATACCATAGCAAAACAGATAATAAAAATTCTTGTAGAATCTCTTCAGAGTGATTTGAGTTGGGAAGGGGTTTCCAAGAAGATAGAAATAAAATCTCCAAAGACTGTTGCTTCTTATGTTGAATTATTAAAGTCTATGTTTGCTGTTAATGTTTTGTATAATATTGATGTCAGTGGAAGAAGGATAAGGTTCGGAAGAAATAAGAAGATACATTTCAGAGATCCCCTATTGCTGGAAATATTTGAAGAATGGTGCTTGACCAAACCAAAAAACGAGCAGTCTGCTATTGCGGAATCCCTGGTTGTTGAGCATCTCAGCAGAATGTTCCTTGAAAAAGTTTTTTTCTGGAGAAATGGCCACGAGATAGATGCAATAATTCTTGATAAAAAAGGGGTTTATGGTTTTGAAGTGAAGTGGTCTGAAAAAACAGAGTCTAAAGGACTTAACCAGTTAAGGAAATTTGTGACTATCACAAAAAAAGAGTATTCAAGAAAACCGCTGAAAGTGCCGTTGTCGGTATTTTTGAGTTTGTTTGAGGTTTAAACCAGGAGATAAAGTTTGAGTTTGTTTGAGGTTTAAACCAGGAGATAAAGTTTGAGTTTGTTTGAGGTTTAAACCAGGAGATAAAGTTTGAGTTTGTTTGAGGTTTAAACCAGGAGATAAAGGTTGTTGGTTATGGTGTTTCAGGATTCATCCATCAACTTTCTTAGTTGTTCTGCTATTTTTTCTATTTTTCCTTGAGGATATTCCCTTGCCGTCCATTTCTCTATAGTGATTCCGTCGTCCTTGAATCTTGGGACTAGATGAAAATGGACGTGAGGTATATATTGGCCTGCCACTTTTTTGTTATTCTGTAGAATGTTGAAACCTTGTCCGAATTTGAGAAGTGCCCTGCCGACTTTTTTTAATATAACTGATGTGTGTTTCATAAGGTCGTCTGGAAGATCAGTTACGAGTTCGTAATGTGGTTTTGGGATGACAAGAGTATGACCCCCTCTTGAGGATGCTGGCCTGATGTCGAGCATAACGAGAACCTTATCATCTTCGTAGAGCTTTGTTGCAGGAAAATCCCCCCTTATTATTTTGCAGAATATACACTCTTGGTTGGTAACCATCAGTTAAATTAGGAAGTGATTTCACTTTTAAAGTTTGCGATATTCTGTTATCCATTTTTAGATACAGCATTGTTTATTAACAGAAAACCTCTTTAGATATAACATGAAAACAGGCATTAAAGTCGGGGATGCCATGACGAGGAATCCTATTATTGTGGGACCTGAAGAGGATGTAGTGACTTGCGCCAGGAAGATGCTGAGAAGAGGTGTTGGTGGGGTGGTAGTTGGGGAGAAACATAATCTTCTTGGAATAATCACTGAAAAAGATGTTGTGAAAAGAATTGTTGCCAAAAACAAGAGTCCGGATAAAACAAAAGCAATAGAGGTTATGACAAAAAAGCTGGTCACCATCTCTCCTGGAGAAGATATTTATGATGCCCTTGTGCTTATGAACCATGAGAACATAAGGAGGGTGCCTGTTGTTTCTGGGGGGAAACTAATTGGGCTGCTGACGATGAATGACATTCTTAAAATACAGCCTGCATTATTTGATATTATTGCAGATTCAATAGTCATAAGAGAAGAAGAAAACAAGATAAGGGAAGGCGGGGAGTGTGATGTGTGCGGAACAAAAGGTATGTTGTTCAGGGTTGGAAATCGGTGGTTGTGCGGAGGGTGTAAGTGAGATTAGCATCAGAAGATCCAAAAGCATGTGAAGATGTTATTAAAAAAATTTGCCCCTTTAATTTAAAATATCATACTGTTAATGGATTTTATAAGTTTTTAGTGAAGAAGAATGGCTCTTCTGAAATTGAGAATATTTCAAAGATTATATCCCCAAAAAGAAAAATAAGGTCCTTAGAAGAATTTCTTAAATTATTAACTCCTATTGACATTATTATAATGGTTTGTAAAAAAGAACCTGACCAAAGTAGGTTGTTGGGATTGGAGTGCGGGAAGGATGATATCCCTCTCACGATTTATGAGCGAGATGGTAGTTTGAGAAAAGCGGGATATTACCTGTCATCTCAAGATGAATACGCTCCCCCTATCGCGAGATTAGTTCCTGTGAGTGATGAATTGCCTCATAAGAAAAGATAAAATAAGTGAAAGGGAAAGAATAGGGCAACTTCGCAGCCAGTATCAAAACCTTTATTAATCACTGCTTCTTTGGTATGCTTATGTCAGAGATTGATTATGTGATTCCGGGTATTGTTGTTGAGAAAGAAGGTATTGTTGATATTTCTGATTTATACAAGCTTATGAGGAACTGGCTTGAAAAAAGGGATTATTCTGTCGTGGAAAAAGAGTATGTGGATGAGGTTGCTGAGAAGAGCAGCATTTCCATAAAATGGGAAGGTGAGAAGGATGTTGATGATTACACGAGGTTTATTATTAAAGTCGGAATTAAGGGCAAGGTTGAAAATGTTCGTTTGAAAAAGAAGAATGCTGTCAAGGGTGTGATAAGCATCAAGTTTGAGTCTTGCATGGAACAGGATTATGAAGAGAAGTGGGAAAATTCTCCTGTGTTCAAGTTTTTCAGAGGGATTTTTGACAAGTATGGAATGAAGAACAGGTTTAATAAATATTCAAAAGAACTAAGGGAAAATACATATGACCTTTATTATGAAGTAAAAGCATATCTCGGGCTGTTGAAAACAGTTGAGAAGTAGAAAGTTTTAATGTGTTTCTCTTTTTGCTACGAGTCTCCTCAATTCCTCACTTATTTTTTCTTGTTGTGAGCTTAATTTCAGAATTTCACCTCTTATGGCTATTGAAGCATCTCTTAATTCTGTGAATTGTGAATTGTTGAATTGTTTTGCACCTTCTATGTCCTTGTCCAGCATTACTTTTGCCCCCATATCCACTATCACACCCTTGTTGTCTTTTAACTCTGCTCTTATGAAAGTGTTTGCTCCTAGTGGTGCGAGAATTTCCTTTCCTTTTTCCCATTTTTTTAAGGAATCGAGATTGTTATTGAGGTCTTCTAACTCAAAAACCCTTGTGTCTATGAACCTTTGCTGTTCTTGAAGTTGTGCTGCCTGATTTACAATCATCTTAAGATGAGCATATTTTTCCTGAATTTCTTGCTGTCTTTCAGGAGTTTGCTGTCTTTCAGGACTTTGCGTTAACTTCATTTTTTAGCTTGTCCCTTGACTTTTTTTGACTCTCCCTTATTCTGTTCTTCTCCTGTTGCCTTGTTTTCTGCTTTCACCAAGCTCTTCTCCTGAGCTTGTTCTTTTTTATTTTCTTTCAATTCTTCCCTGGATCGTGATTGTGTTTTTGGTTTTGATTGTATCTCCTGTTTTTGCTGGTCTTTTTTCTTTGGTTTTTTTTCTTCTTTTATCTTCTTCTCTTTTCTCTTTTTTACGGGTTTCTCTGCTGCAGGTTTTTCTTTTTTTCTTGGAGTTCTTGTTTCTATTCCTATGTCTTCCATTGCTTTTTTTACCTCTTGTGTTGATGCTCCTTGCTTGAGCTTCAAGACAGGGCTCAGTATTTCAATGTGATTTATGTTGCATCTTCTCCTTTTAACATTTCCATCTATGAGGACAAAATGGTCATCTATTTCACTTACGATAACACACTTCCTGCCGCTTTCCCTTCCGCAGGTTTTCACGCATAATTTTCCGATGAGATTCTTAGTCATTTTTTTGCACTCTTGCTTGTTTTATTATTTTTCTTCTTGAACATCTTGAGCATAACACCCCGCCATATGCCCTTTCTGGCCTTTTTTTTGATTTTGTTAATTTCCCCTGCTTGTAAGGTCTTTCTCTTGGAACTCCATGAAGAGGTTGTTTACATTCTGAGCATACTGCCCTGCTTGGCTTTCTCTTTTCATAAGTAAGCTTTGTCTTTCCTCCAGGAATTCTTTTATGAACCCTTCTCAATGTCCTTGATCTTCTTGATGGTCTTGGCATATTAATGGTTAATTTAATATAATGGTTAATTCAATAGATTTTTAAAACTTTTCTTAGGATGGTGCTGAATATTATTGATACAATAATATACACCCAAATCCAGCTCAGGCCAAATAGTATTTTTCCCATTTCTGAATATGTGCCTCTAAGCCAGCTGAATATGATTATGATTGGAATGAAAGTGTAAATAAGCGGCTTGAAGGAGTGCATCATAAATTTCATGTTCCTTTCCATTAACTGCTTCTGAAGTTCCATTGCTTTTTTTGGATTGTCCTTGTGCTCCTTAATCTGAGCTTGCATTTCTTTCATTTCTTGTTTCATTTGTTTTATTAGTTTTTGGTCGGTGGTGTATTTGTAGACAAGTGTTGTGAGAAGAGTGATGAGAAAACATATTACCACCAGTGCAAACTTCGGCGACCACGCTATGAATTGTCCAAAGATTGAGTTGAAAAAACCATCTAACATTTTTATTGCATTTATTCTCCTTTTTTCCTGTTACCTGTCTTTTTCCTCTTGTTTTTCTTTTATTCTCTCTTGTTTTATCTTATTCTCTTTTGTTTTTCTTTTATTCTCTCTTGTTTTTCTTTTATTCTCTCTTTTATTTTGTTTTCCTACTTTTGAACTTGATGAGGAGTTTATATATCTTTTTGTTGGTGTATGAGATTGTGATGTGAGGTGTGATATTCTGATAAAATGGGCGGTAGGTTTTTAAATGAGCCCGACTTAGTAAAAGTATGGTGAATTCAAAAGAGAGATTTCTAAAAGCATATTCAAACCTTCCAGAAAATTTAAGAGGGGAGATTATAGTAGTTGTAGATAAAAAACCCTACTCCTGGGATGCGGTTTATTTTGAAGTTAAGGAGAATACTGTATTATCAAAGAAACTTTTAAAAACCCTTTGTAGAATAGATATAATATGATAGTATAAGAATCCCACATTTTATACGCTTAAACGATTATGAAACCTAACCCGCATATCAGGAATGAAAAAGATGAAGAGATTAAAGAATTAGTCATAGCTAGGATAGAAGCTAGGATGTCTCCAAATTTAAAATTATCGATTGGAGGCTCACAAACTTTAAGGAAAGATGAGATGATAAAACATGTTAAAGAAGGGGATTCTATAGGAAAACAGATTATCCACGTTCATTTGAATTTTATCAAAGCTCAAGTAAGCGGGAACCTCATATCAGCACTCAATAAAGTATGATGAAAAAAGGTCTTTTAATCACATTACCCACATCAGATGATGCAACAGAATATTTAGCAGTATTTTCTAATTCAATTATAGAAGAATGTAAGAGAAAGAATGTTAGGGTAAGGAAACTTAAACAAAAAGAAGCTAATAGAAACATTATGGAATAATTATAGTGCTCAGGTTCTTTTAGGCAATCCTGACGCCACGATTTGAAGGGGTTTTATTTTTTCGTGCGAGTGGCTTCGCCACTTTTCTTAAATACCCCGAAAGCATAACCATCCCCGCCACCACCAAAGCCGTCGCCATCAACATCCAACCTCCGACCATCCCAGTCGGAATCCAGAGCGGAAACTCTAATCACCTCATTGTCAATAGAACTAAAGGACCATACACAAGCTTTATTTTTATATTTATCAGCAACTTGTGCGAGTTTATCTGCTCCTTGTTCTCCTACAAGAGCAACCACATAATGGTTTTTGGATAATTCCAAAGAAGTTTGTTTTCCTGTCTTAAATCCAAAAGGAACAAATCTTACTGTTTTATCTTGTTTTTCCAGTGCTTCTACAAGTTTGCTTTTTTCCATAATAACCTTGCCATCTTTTATCTTAGGATTATCCTGAATATATACTCCATCACCAGGAACATAAAGATTTCCTGTAAAACCCCATAGCCAACTATCTTTTAATAGTCTTATAATCTCTTTTGAATATCTTTCTTCTGGGTTTTGCCAAGCTGCATAAACCAAAGAAGCTGTTTCAGCCATTGTTGGTACTGAAAGGTTTGCTTCAGAAATTGATTTATGGACACCGAAGTAAGTATTTGGACCATAAGCAGGATGAACCAAAGTTATTTTTCCATCTTGATGTGGGACCATAAGTTCTGTTCTTCCTTCTCTTACTTGTAATCCTTTATTAGTATCTTTATTTTGCATCATTTTTATCTTCAGTTTAGAATATTCAAACATTTATAAACCTTTTGGTTTGTTACTATCTAACAGGAGTCAAAGAATTCACTTCGCCATAACTTTTTTCAGTGCAGGATACATATCCATTGCGTGCTGTCTTGCTATGTCCTCGTACATCTTATAAATTATCATAACTGCAAGCAGGATTCCTGTTCCACTTGCGAGTGTTCCTGAAAGGTCTGCTATCGCAGCTAATAATCCTATTGAAAGTCCGCCCATAATTGTCAGTGGGGTGATGTATCTCTTTAATACGGTTTCCAGTACTCTTTCATCTCTCCTGAATCCTGGAACCTGCAGTCCTGAATCCATTATCTGCTTTGCCTGACTCTTTGCATCCATCCCTGATGTCTGAACCCAAAAAATAGAGAATATTGTTGCTCCAATCATCATAAACAAGGAGTATGTAATTGCGTGTGAGATGTCTGAAAGAGAAAATGCTCCTGTTATTATGTTTCTCACTATGTCCGGGGCATATAACCAATAAACCAGTCCTGATGAAGGGACCTGTCCTGTGAATGTTCCCAAAATTGGCCGGCCCCAGCTTTCCATAAGTCTTGCCCACAATTGGAGATTTGCCATTAGTGCAGCCACTAATATTACAGGTATGTTGCTTGTGTAAAAAAACTTCAGGGGCCATCTTACCCCATACCCCCTTACTTTTCCAAATGAGAGAGGAACCTCTACTTTCATCCCCTGGGCGTAAACAACAAGAAGGAAAACAAATATAGTTGCTATTATTGATTCAAGAGAGAGTATGGATTCTGTTACTCTTCCCCCTACGAAAGAGGATATAAAAACAAACACCTTTCCGACTGCCGGCTGTCCTGAGCCAAAAGAGAGTATTCCTGTTGTGGTGAGTGGTGAAAATGCCCTTATGAACACGCTTGAAGATACTCCTGCTGCAATGAAGAGTGATATGCCGCTTCCAAAACCCCACTTGTTTATTACATCGTCCATTAACAAAATCAGGAACCCTCCGATGCATAACTGGATAACAAGAATCCAAGGGGAAATTCCTATTTCTGGTGTCAGGCCTCCCATAAAAACATAGATTATGGATTCAAAAAGTATGAAAAAGATTGCAAGCATTTTCTGAAGCCCCTGGAAGAATACCCTTCCGTCGTGTGTTGAAGTGTCTAATTTTATAAGACCAGAGCCGTGCAGTAATTGCAAGACGATGGATGCCGTGACTATGGGTCCAATACCCAAAGATGTTATTGAACCAAACTTTGCACCAAGAAGTATTGAGAGAACATCAAAGTGTTTTAGCGCGTTTTCTGCCAGGCCCCATAATGGAATCATCCCAAGGATGAAAAATGCAAAAAGAATCATGGCGGTCCATTTTAGTTTTGTGTTGAAAGGAAGATATTTCTGTGATGGGCCCTTAACTTCGGGCAGGGACATTAGAAAGTTCTTAAAAACTGACATTTACCTTACCACCTTTTTCCTCAATTTTCTTTCTTGCGTTTTCTGAGGCATGTTTGACTTGGAGATTGTATTTTCTTGCAGGTTTGCCTCTTGCAAGGAGTTTTTGAATTTTTATTTTTCCGAGGTCAATGCAGTACTCATCTTGTTTTAGTTCAGCTATCCCTTGTTTGACCCACAACTCTATTTTTTCTTCTAAGTCTGATATGTTTATGGCTTTTATTTTCTTTCTTGTCTTGCTGTGAAATCCTTTTTTTCCGAAATATGAGTTTCCATAGAGCTTCAGGATAGTTGGTTTCTTTTGGTCTGCCCTTTTCCCGCTTCCTGCCATACCTCTCCCTCCCCTGTTGCCTGCACCTCTCCTCTTTTTCTTACTACCCCCGCCGTGCGTCTTGCTTCCCCGATATTTCCTTAATTTTTTTTGTCTTATTATCGTCATTTGAACCTCTTGCCTAGATCATTTTTTTTATCAACTGATTTATGTTTTCTTTCCTGTATCCAAGCGCCCCTCCGATTGAAAATGGTTTTTTTATTCCCTTTCTTTCAAATCCTCCTTCAGGGGGCTTGAGCCTGAAAAATGGTTTTAACCCCTCAATCTCATTGAATGAAGTTTTTGAATTGAGCATGTCCTCAGAAAATTTGTCAAAATCTTTTTTTGTGGTCTTCTCCAGATATTCTTTTGTGAGGTGTTTTTTGCAGGGCAACCTCCCCCTCTTCTCCAATAATAATTTCAGGGATTCCTTATTTATCTCCCCCCAGGTTATGTAATCCTTTACTTTTTTTATCATCCCAACATAACTCGGCTTGTTATCAACAATGATGCAATGATATTTGTTAAAAAGGTGAAGTATCTTAAGTGTGTCTGAAATATCTTTTCTTATTCCAGTTTTTCCCCTAATCCTGATAACTGCGATTTTGTTCATTTATCTCCTTCAATGTATTTTGTCCTTGCCTTTTGGGCAGGAGCTACTTTCATTTTTGACAGGTTTGCCAGAGCATTAAAGCATGCATTAAGAAGATTATACTTGGTTTTCTTGTTTCTTGATTTTGAATAGATATCTTTTATCCCTGCCAACCTCAAGATGTTCTGGCATTCTTTTTCTATGCATAATCCTGTTCCTTTTGGTGCTGGAATGAGGGTGATATCTGCTGCACCGCACTTTCCAGGAACCTTGAATGGAATTGAATGATACTCCCCACAATTGCACTCCCACGAACCACAGCCCCTTCTTACCCTGCACAAATTTAATTTTGCTTGTCTTATTGCTTTTTCTCTTGCAGGCATTGTCTCTTTTGATTTACCATAGCCCATACCAACATATCCGTCCTTGTTTCCTATTATGGCAAGAATCGCGAATTTTGGCTTGTTTCCCTCTCTTGTTTTCTTTTGTGTCTGTTTCCAGATGCTCCTTTTTCCGCCGCCAAATTTTCCCCTTGACTGGCCAACAGCAGCGAAAACTGTTTCCGGGTCTTTAAGGAGATAATCCACTATCTGATATTCCATAATCCCCCTGCCTGAATCAAAAACTTCTCTTAAGGTCTTTATCTTTCCTGATTGAACATCTCTTCCCAAGGAAGTTTTTGGCTTCCACGATTCCCTAATCACCACACCTGTTTCTTCGCTGACTTCTTTAGGAATGACTGGAGCCTTTTCTGCATCAACAGTATCAACAGTAACAACAGCATCGACAGTGTCAGCAGTAACAACAGCATCGACAAGTTTTGACTTTTGTTTTAATTCTTGTGTTTTTGGTTCTTGTTTCAGTTTTGGTTCTTGTTTCAGTTTTGGTTCTTGTTTCAGTTTTGGTTCTTGTGTTACTGGTGTTGGCTTCTTTTCTTTTGCCTTGATTTGTTTTTTTTCTTCTGGTTTTGGTTTTTTTTCTTCAGTTTTCATTTTAGCACCTTATTAATATCCTATTAACACCTTATTTTCTTTTTTACTTCTTCAAAATTTTTTGTTATGTCCTGCGGGTTTATCCCCTGCTTGATGTAACTTGAAAATTGCTTTTTGTATTTCTCCTGGTCTTTTTTGCTTAGTTCCCCGGCATATCTTGAAATTGCTCCCCCTTTTGCCTTTTCTTCTGAAGGGAAGATTTTTTTGTTATGAGGGATATTTAATCCTGTATCAACAGCACCTTTTAACACTGCATAAACTGCACCTTCTTTTATTGATGTGTGCTGACCGATGTCCAAGATTACTTCTTTTATTTTTTTTTCAGCTGCTTTTTTTCCTATCAGGAACCCGAGGAGATATGCTGATGGAATGTTCCCTTTATGATATTTCCATCCCAGCTTTTTTAACTCTCCTGTATGAGCAGAGACCAATACCTTGTCCCCTTTTGGTTCATAGATGATTATCTGTGCGGTCAGGTTGTTCAGTTTTTTCCTGACAACAAGCCTTGGCTTTTTTGAACTGAGCAGTTTTATCCTTAGGTGATAATCTGTTTTTTTCTTTCTCTTTCTCCTAAACTCCACTGTGCGTGCCTTGCTTTTTCTCATTGTTTATCTTCCTTGGGTCTCTCTCTTTTGGTTTTCTCTCCCCCGACCTTATTTTCTGGTTTTGTTTTGTTTTCTGAAATAAGATTGTGTTCTCCCAGGTATGTCTTGATGTGACGCCTGCTCCTGAAAAAACCGCCTTTTGTTTTTTTGTAGACTGTGCTAAAGACTTTTTTAGTGATTATCTCCCTTGACCTTAGCTCCTTGAGGAGGTTTCTCTGTGCCCTTATCTTGTTAATCCATGCCCTTTTTCTTGGCAGTCTTGCTGTTCTCTTTCCTTTTCTTGAACCCTTACCTTTTTGCCTTCCTTTTCTTTTTTGAACAAGCTTTTTTCTTGCTCTTGCCCTTGATGAGCCTTTTTTCTTTTTTATGATGATTACTCCTCTTTTTATGAGGCCTCTTGAGTCTGATTTCGTGATGGCATTTTTTATTTCATCCAAGGCAGATGGCTCAAATTTTATTCTCTTTAAACCTACACCTTTTGAGGAAGATATCATTCTCCTCTTGTTTCTTAGAGTCATGCTACCATCCCCCCCTTGCTGACTGCTTTTTTATCTTCCAAGACTTTTTTCTTTTCCATTGCTGATTCTTTTTGTTTTTCTTCTTCTGTTTTTTTCTCTCCTTCCTGTTCTTTCATCTTCTTGGTTTCTGCTCTTTTCTCTGCTTCTTTCTTGAACTTCTCTTTTTTTGTTTCTCTTTTTTTCTTTTTATCTTTTCTTTTTTCCAGTTCTTCTTTCTTTTTCTTCATGAATAATTCAACATCCTTGATATTCAGGATTTTTATTCCGAGTTTCCCTGCCTCCTCCAACAAGATTAACTTATTTTTTAATCCAACAGAGTGGGATATCAGAGCACCTTGCTTGTTTTTGTCTATTCCCACTAAATCTTTTTTTGAAAAAACAATGATAACCTTAAGTCCTGAAGGATGCATTCCCTTTATGGATTCTGGAGCCCTGTACCCTCTTGACGGGCTTTTCCTATGGCCTTTTTTTTGCAGCCTTACCTTGTTGTGAATTCCCCGCGGGTTTCTCCATTTTCTTGTTTTCCTGAATTTTTTTAGGAAATTATCCTGCCTGTTAAATTTGGGTTTTTTCTTTTTTCCGACTTTCTTGTTTCCAGCCACATTGCCTTGTTTTTCCATTCTTGCTCTCCTAAATCTCCTTTCCTGCCTTGTGCGTAATCCAGCATCCGTCTTGGAATATTCTCCTATCCCTGTTTGTTATCCTGCATATCTGCTCTATGTTCGCTGCAGTTTGTCCAACATCTTCCTTGTTTGTTCCTTCCAGTGTTATTATGTCCTTGTCGATTGTTACTTGCACTCCAGACAAAATTCTTGCTTTCCTTGGGACTTTCTCCCCGAAAAAATTTTTGATTACAACCTCCCCACTTTCAACTGAAGCAGAGATAGGAAAGTGTGTTGAGCATATTTTCATTTTGTAAACATATCCTTCTGTCGCTCCCCTTATCAGATTCTTGAGATGGGAGATAAAGGAGTTTACGACTCTTTTTTGAGACCTTGATATTTTCTTGTTGGTAATTATGAACTTTCCATCTTTCACCTGCATCCCTAATTTAGGGTCTGCAAGTTTTTTCCCTGTCTCTCCTTTTGGTCCTTTGACAATTACATTGTCTCCTTGTATCCTGACTTCCACATTCTCAGGGATCTTGAGTTCGCTGGTTTTTGAGGTTGATTTTTTGGACATCTTAGTAAAATCAATAAATATAAGCCAGTAATTTCCCCCCTATTTTCTTGTTTATTGCCTCTTCGTGAGGAATTATGCCTTTTGAAGTGGAGACTATGATTGTTCCAAATCCTTCTGCCGGGAGAAACCTTTTTTCAAACTTTTCTATGTTTCTGAGCGTGAAAGAGCTTCTTGGCTTTATGACCCCGCATTTGTTTATGTGGCCTAAAAGCTGTATTTTTATTACTCCGCCTTTTCCGTCATCCAGAGAATTAAATATTCCAATGTATTCTTTTTTCTTCATTATCCCAAGTACATCGAGGATTAGCCTTGATGAAGGAGAGGCAACGCATTCCCTCTTCCCCACTTTCTCTGCATTCAAGATTTTTGAAAGTATGTTTGCTAATGGGTCATTCAGTGACATTTTTTCTTATTTTTTGATTAATTATTTCCTCCATATTATTTTCCTCACATATATTTCTTGAACCCCATGGATTTTGCATTAAGCCTGAAGCACTGCCTGCACATGCCTATCCCGTATTTTTGTATATGAGCGCCATTTCTCCCGCACAGACTGCATTTTCTTAAAGCAATTCCTGTTGTCCTCTTTTTTGAAAGATTGTGCTTCATAAACTTCTTGAGTTTAACCGGCTTTCTTACTAATTGCTTGAAAACTTTTTTTGGATCGCTTGTTGTCATTTTGCCTCCTTAGTATATTTCCTTTTCTTCCTTTTCTTCAGTGAGTGTGGTGTTGAAAGTTTTTTTGATGAACTCCCCTGCCTCACTGCTTGTTATCTTCTCCCTCTTGTGAATTCTTGAACTGTTCCTTCTTCTTTTTATCCTGTATCCCTTTCTTTCAAGAGTTACTGCAACCTCAAGTCCTATTATCCCAATTTCAGGGTCATACTGAACCCCGGGAATATCAATATACTCGCTGATTCCAAATGAAAAGTTCCCTTCCCGACCAAATGATTTTAAGGAAATCCTGTTGTCCTTGGCATCAAGAAGATTTTTTAAGAGCTTCAATGCCTTTTCTCTCCTGAGTGTTACCTTGCAACCAATCTCGAGTTTTGGTCTTATGTTCCAGGTTGGTATCCTCTTCATAGTTTTTGTTTTTACGGGTTTCTCACCTGCTATGTTCTGAAGCAGCTTGAATGCCTTATCCAGCCGGTCTCCTGATTCGCCAACCCCTATGTTCAGGGTTACTTTCTCTATTCTTATCTCACGCATAGGATTCTTATTTATTTCACGCGTAGTGTTCATATTGCCTTATCCTCGATGACGATGGTGTAGTTCTTTAATGTTTTAGCTTCCTCTTTTCCAATGGTCATGCTAACCACATCTTGATGATATTTCTTCTTGATAATTTCATTCACTATTCCTTTTTTTCCAACATATTTTCCTGCGAGAAGATAAACCACTGCTCCTTTCTCAAGTTTGAGATGCTTGACAACTTTTTTTGTGTTTAAGTCAAAGATAACTGAATCACCAATTGTGTACTTGTCTTCTTTCTTGTCTTTTAGGACAAATGTATTTGTGTCGTGACAGTTGACCTGAATTTTGCCTCCTTTCAAAGGTATCTTGTTTATTATTTTTGATATTTTTTGGTTTGCTTGTTCCTTGTTTATTTCTTTGAGAGTAAGATGATTTTTTTCAGTTATGGCCATAATGAAAAACTTGCCTGCCTTGTTTATCTCCAAGATGTCCATGATTCCGACTGAGGACCTATGATTTGTGACTGGTTTTTTGTTTATGAGAATTTCCTTGTTATGGAGGATTTTTTTTGATTCCCTAACTGTGTCTGCATATCCCAAAATGTCCCTGATGATTATGCTAAGTGGCAGACACCTGTTTATGGAATGAGAACCTGGTGAAGGCCTAACTATCCACTTGCTTGATTTCCTCTTGATATTCCAGTTTTTTGGTGCATTAATTCTGTTTAAGTGCATTTTTTATCTTTTCTCCTGTCAGGAACCTCTGACCACGGGAAGGGGTTTAGCAACCCCTTGTGCTCGCTGATGCTCGCGTGTGAACCTGCGCCCACGGGAGCGGGTTTGACAACCCACTGTGCTCACAAAGGTTTCAACCCCTTGTGCTCGCTGATGCTCGCGTTTGTCAGGAACCTCTGACCACGGGAAGGGGTTTAGCAACCCCTTGTGCTCGCTGATGCTCGCGTGTGAACCTCTGACTGTCAGGAACCTCTGACTGCGGGAGAGGGCTCTTGATGCTTACACATCAGACCTTCGTTCGCTGCGTGCTCACAAAGGTTTCAACCCGCTGTGCTCACTTTGTTCGCGTGTGAACCTGCGCCCACGGGAGCGGGTTTGACAACCCACTGTGCTCACAAAGGTTTCAACCCCTTGTGCTCGCTGATGCTCGCTTGAGTATTTCCTATGTTTTCTTTTGCTTTCTTTTCTTCTGGTTCTTTTGTCTTTGGCTTCTCTTTAGTTGTTCTTGTCTTTGCCTGCTTCTTTCTCTCCAAGATTGCCTTTCTTTTTTTGTCATTAAGGTCGAGTTCTTTTATGACCAGGTTTGAAGGATGTATGGGGGTATTTACTTTTCTGCCATCACTTCTTATTGCCTGCATTCCTGAAACAAAAACTCTTATATGCTTTTGGCTGACTCTTTCCACTTTTCCTTCTTTTCCCTTCAGAGAACCAACTACCACTCTTACAACATCTCCTTTTCTCACTGGAATGTTTCTTATCCCGTGCTTTTCCCTAAGTTCCTTGGAAAGTTGTGCTGAAAGGAGTTTGTGCAAGATGTGCAGCGGAGCATTATGAATATACTTTCTTTGCTTTCTTGGCTGTTTGCTTCTTTTCCACGAGGTTGAAAATTGACTTTTCATTTTACCATACCACTTCCATCTTATCATACCACCACTTTTGCTATTTTGCCTATTGCAGGCCATCTTGTTACGACTTCTTTTGCAATAGGTCCTTTGAACATAGTGCCTTTTGGATTTCCCTTATCGTCTTTTAGGATAACTGCTGCATTGTCGCTGAATTTTATTCTTGTTCCATCTGGTCTCCTGTATTCTTTTTTCTGCCTTACGATAATTGCTTGAACTACCTGCTTTCTCATCCCTGGCTTTCCCTTGATTACAGATGCGTTAATGAAATCACTCACTCCTGCTGCAGGAAACCTACTTTTTACTGTTTTGTGACCTCTCACTGAAAACACCTTGATTATCTTGGCTCCTGAATTATCACAAACTTCTATCCTGCTTCCCAATGGAATTGATTTAACAATTCTTGAACCTACATCCTTCATTTGAGCACCTCAATAATCACAAATTTCTTTGTCTTTGAAATAGGCCTGCATTCTGCAATTTTTACCTTGTCCCCTTGTTTTGCACTTATGCAAGGAGGATTGTGTACACTCAACCTTGTTATTCTCTTTTCATATCTCTCATATTTCTTGAGATGATGCATTCTTTTCAAGACAAATTTTGCTGTTGTTGCCGGGTCTGTTTTTATGATAGTTCCTTCAAGCATTCTCCCCCTAAACCTCAGACTTCCGTGAAAAGGGCAGTGCCTGTCCTTGCAGATTTTGATTCCTGTTCCTTCTTCTGCCAGGAACCTCTGGCCACGGGAAGGGGTTTTCAACCCCTTGTGCTCGCTGACGCTCGCCTGAGTATTTCCTGTGTTTTCTTTTGGTTTTTTTGTGTCAGTTTTCATTTTT